>JANNSK010000077.1:0-3933 GCA_031402515.1 Alphaproteobacteria bacterium
AGGCGAAGAAGCGCGTATAGCCGTCATCCTCCGCCATGTAACCGATGGTGTAGATGTGCACCATCAACGAGACGAATGTGACGACCAGCATCATCGTGACGGTGAGCGAATCGATCAGGAAACCAATTTGCAGATTGATGCCGCCGGTCACGAGCCAGGTGTAAATGGCGCCATTGAAAGTCTTGCCGGCCTGCACGTCCTGGAAGACGAAGCACGAGAGGATGAACGCGGCGGTCACGCCGAAGATGGTGACGCTGTGCGCGAAGGCGTGGCCCAGCGTGCGGCCAAGGAAACCGGCCAATACCGCACCCAGCAGCGGCAACAAGGGAATGGCAAGAAGGGCGAGTTTGTTTTCAATCATCTTTTATCGTTCGTCATTGCCAAACTCATGCACTGGTGCGGCTGTCCAGATAAAAATGCCCGGAAAATCGCGCCAAATGGCGATCTATGGTTTGTTGTGCTGAGTAACTCATTCGTTGTTTATGTCTGCTGTTGGCACTTTGCTTATTCGCTATTTCTGCTGGATATTTACTGCAATTCTTTGCCACGGGATGAAAAATGCGAGCCTGACGCCATAGAATTTCTCCATAGAATTTCTCAATTTTTTATCACAGGATGAAAAATTGAGCCTGGCCACTTTGTCTGGGGGAGCTTACCGCTCATACTCGACGCAAAACAAATTCAGTTTAGCTTCTAGCCTACTTGCAAGCGCCTTTGCTGCCTCGTGCGAGGTCATGACAACATCCTCAAGGAAAAGCACATCTTCCTGACCGGGAACAGGATTAATATCGGTCACTCGAAGACTTCCATCAAACCCGTGAAGACCTTGTGTGTCGACACTCTCGAGCAATTTGATTGAACCACCAACCTTCGGTGGCGAGCCCACTTGCAGTTCCCCCGTAGCGTTGCCAAATGCACGGATCGGTGACTCAAAAATGCTGAAATCTATTCTTATCTTCATGGAGAAAATGGGGTCAGACACCATTTAACTGATTTCTCTAGCATAGCAATACAAAACTCTAGTATTGGTACGCCCTTCTGCGCACCTTGGCTTGGAAATCCGCGCCAAAACTTGTGGTAGATATCTGGAATATGTATCAAGTGTCAGCCCTTCAACTTGCCGATATCATCGACATTGATGGTCTTCAGGTTGCGGAACAACACGACAAGAATCGCCAAGCCGATCGCCGATTCCGCCGCCGCCACCGTCAGGATGAAAAACACGAATACCTGTCCGTGAATGTCGTTCATAAAATGCGAGAAGGCGATGAAATTCATGTTCACCGCAAGTAACATCAACTCGATAGCCATCAACAGCACAATGATGTTCTTGCGATTCAGGAAAATGCCGGCAATCGAAATCGCGAACAGTATTGCTGACAACACCAGATAATCGGACAGGACGATCACGCTTTTTTCTCCGCAGACTCGCCCTCGACTGGCGGCGCTTCCACCTCGGCGCGCATGGAGACTATCTTCAACCGGTCACCACTCTTCACCCGCACCTGTGCGGCAATATCCTGTGCCTTCACGTCCTTGCGACCGCGGAAGGTCAACGCGATGGCAGCGACCATCGCCACCAGCAGCACCACTGCCGCCAATTCGAACGGCAACAGGTAATCGGTATACAAGATGCGGCCGAGTTCCTTGGTGTTGGAGACAGAGGTAGCTGGAGCACCTGGTCCGACATACGCTGGCGCGTTCAATTTCAACGCCTTGCCCCAGAGCAGCAACGCCATTTGGCCCGCCATCAGCACGGCAACAGTTACCGCGACCGGCAGATGTTTCCAGAATCCTTCGCGCAGTTTGTCGAAGTTGATGTCGAGCATCATCACCACAAACAGGAACAGCACCATCACCGCACCGACATAAACCAGGATGAGCGTGATCGCGAGGAACTCCGCATAGATCAACAGCCACAGCCCGGCAGCAGTGAAGAACGACAGCACGAGGAACATGGCGGCGTGCACCGGATTCCTGGCGGTGATAACGCGCAGTGCCGAAATAATCAGCACGGCGGCGAAAACGTAAAAGGTGATGGATTGGAAAGTCATCTTTGTTACGGTGACAAGTGACGGGTGACGGGTGACAACCTAGTCCCTAGTGCGTCCGTTTCGATTTTCTTAATGTGTGTTTGAAAAATCATGGTCAAATATTGAGATTGCCTGGTTACCCGTCACGCCTTATCAGTCACCCTTTATCAGTTACCGGTAACGCGCATCCTCCGCGCGTCGCTTGGCGATTTCGGCTTCGTACTTGTCGCCAATCGCCAGCAGCATGGGTTTGGTGTAATAGAGATCGCCGCGTTTCTCGCCGTGATATTCCAGCAAATGCGTTTCGACGATCGAATCGACCGGACAGGACTCCTCGCAGAATCCACAGAAAATACATTTGGTCAGGTCGATGTCGTAACGGGTGGTGCGGCGCGTACCGTCATCGCGCTGCTCGGATTCGATGGTGATCGCCAATGCAGGGCATACGGCTTCACACAATTTGCAGGCGATGCAGCGCTCTTCACCGTTCGGATAGCGGCGGAGCGCATGCAGGCCGCGGAAGCGTGGGCTCTGCGGCGTCTTTTCTTCCGGAAACTGTACGGTAATCTTGCGCGCGAACAAATGCCGGCCGGTCAGCTTCATGCCTTGCAGCAATTCGCCGAGCAACATGCTGCCAAACAGTTCTTTGGTTCTATCCCACATGCTCAGTTACCCGGCTTTCCAAACCACCAATTGATTACCGGCATGCTGGCGAATGGTTCCATCAGCAGCACACCCGTCACCACGATCCAGACAATCGTGATCGGAATGAATATCTTCCAGCCCAAGCGCATGATCTGGTCATAGCGATAGCGCGGGAACGAGGCGCGAATCCAGACGAAGATGATCATCAGGAACATCATCTTGCCGATCATCCACCAGATGCCCGGTTCGCCCAGAAAAGGTATCGCCTTCGGAAATGGCGAGAGCCAGCCGCCCATGAACAGGATCGTCGACAAGGTCGCGACCATCAACATGTTTGCGTATTCGGCCAGGAAAAACAGCGACCAGGTCATGCCCGAATATTCGACCAGCGGTCCGGCGACGATTTCAGACTCGCCCTCGGCTACGTCAAAAGGATGGCGATTGGTTTCCGCCACGCCGGCGATGAACTGAACGATAAACAACGGAAATAGCGGTATCCAGAACCATTCCAGGAATCCGTAAGGTCCGTCCTGACGTGCGATGACTTGCGTGAGGTTCATGCTTTGCGCCGCCATCAACGCGCCCACCAATGCGAAGCCCATGGCGATTTCGTAAGACACGACCTGCGCTGCCGAACGCATGGCACCGATGAATGCGTATTTGGAATTGGATGCCCAGCCGGCAATGATGACGCCATAGACACCCATGGACGTCATGGCCAGTATCACCAGCAGTCCCGCGTCGACGTTGGCAATCACCCAGGTCGGGGTAAATGGAATGATTGCCCACACCGCCATCGCCGGAGCGACCGACAATGCGGGCGCCAGCAGGAAAAGCCATTTGTTGGCGCCTGCCGGGATGATCTGTTCTTTCAGCAACAGCTTGATCGCATCGGCAACCGGTTGACCAAGACCCCCCAGCCATTTGATGCCGAAGAAGGTGACGCGATTCGGGCCTTTGCGAACCTGGATCCAGCCGATTACCCATCGCTCGACCAACTGGAAATACAACACGAACACCAGCAGCGGCACGACCACCGCGACAACCATGACGACCGCTTTGGCGAGCAGCCACGCGCTGGGTCCCCACTCGGTGCCGAGCGTGCTCATGAATCCCTGGTTGAGCGTTTGAACGAGCGAGTCCATGTAATTCGGCGCCCGCTTATTCCGCTGCGGCAGCCATGGCTACCCTTTCAATGGTTATCGATCCGAACATCGGGCCAAGTGTCGCGGTTTCCTGCAACGCCGCAGCCACG
>JANNSK010000078.1:0-2696 GCA_031402515.1 Alphaproteobacteria bacterium
CCTGCCCACCCCACGGCACCATATTCGGGAACAGCATATACTCGATGAGGTCGAGTGACTCGGTGTCTGATAGCGTCGACATGTCTCTGCCGGAGGATCGTGAGATCTTCTCGCGCGCTCGATCCGCCAGCTTGGCTCGCGCGGTTTCTCCGGCCGCAACGGTGATTGGCTTCCCGGCGAAGAAGGGCACGTCCCGCCGCATGTGCTCGATTGTCTTTTCCGGAGGAAGATCGGGAACGGCCGGGCTTGGAACGCCCTGCACGCTGATCATCCGGCTGACATGCCGGATGCCGGGCCAGACATCGTACTGGGTGTTGGTATCGCCATAGTAGCCGAGCACCTGGGGATGAGCGAAGGCAACGTGATAGGCCTCGACAAAGGCCTCCATCGCCAGCTTCCAGTTGCAGGGCATGATCTTTGCCACGTGAGCAGCCTTGTAGCGGTCCTCCAGGTTGAAGGCAGCAAAGTGCTCCGGCAGATTTTCGAGGTATGACTCAAGCGGCTCGCAGTCAGCATCAAAGTTGACGAAGACAAACCCACCCCAAACGCCGACGCGTGCTTCGGGCAGAGACATCTTCGATCTGTCGACGTGAGGGAAGTCCCACTCCTCGGGGATGGCCGTCAGCTTGCCGTCGAGGTTCCAGGTGAACCCATGAAACGGGCAACGAAACTGCTTCACGCAGCCTCCTTCGGTGCGGAGCAGTGTTCCGCGGTGCAGGCAGGAGTTGATGTATGCCCTGAACTCATTCGGCGCAGACCGGACAACGATCAGAGAGTCGTGCACGATCTCGTAGACAATGTGGTCGCCGACGTCGGGAAGCTCTTCTACGCGGCAGGCAAGCTGCCACGTCTTGCGCCAGACTTTCTCGACTTCCTGGTCATGCCACGCCTTGGAGAAATAGCGTTCGATCGACACGTCCTCCTCGCCCTGCCCCACAGCAGGAGACTCTTGCCGCATGATGTCCGGAGCGACATTCCGGTCGGTTGCGAAGACGTCCTGGACCGAGGGTCCTGGCCGGCGCGAGATGATCTCCATCACAAGTCTCCCAAGACAGTTTTGACCCATACTGGCGGCGTGCTAGCAACGACGCAATGACATCCCTGCCGCACACACTTCTGACCGTCCTCCGGCTTGACGTTGCGTTCGGCGCAATGACGTCGATTGGCAAGACGCCTCTGGGTCATCGCAGGATCGCACGGGTCACTGGCGGGACATTTGACGGAACGCGCCTCAGCGGCGTCGTCACGGAAGGGGCGGACTGGGTCATCAACCGGCCCGATGGCGTGATGCTCATCGACGTGCGCCTATCGCTCCGCACGCATGATGGCGCCAACATCTACATCACATATCAGGGACGTTTTCTGGCGGACACTCCGGCGATGGACCGCTTCCGAAAAGGCGAGATTCTCGCGCCGTCCGACTACTCTCTCGCCATCGTCGCAAAGTTCGAATGCGGAGACGATCGTTATCAATGGCTCAACGACAGTATTGTCGTTGGGACGGGGGAGCAGACGGCCACGGGTCCAACCTATTCGCTCTACCAGATCGGGTAGGCGACCGCTCGGTTTGCGACGTGCAAGCCCGCTGGCGCGTGAGGCAACCCCTGGCAGCGCGGAAGCGTCATGCCGCGTGAGTCCGTCGCCTGAGCCTGCGCGCAACCTCGAGATTGTTTGCGCTGGTCGCTCTACTTATGTCAGTCCGGCGCGACCAAAGTAGCTCCTAACAGGCCCGGTCCCGTGGAGCCGCGAGGTTCTACCCAACTTTGGACCGTCCGGCTCAGAGATTTCGACCCGTTTCGAACCCGGCGGGTTGGTGGCTCCGGGGGCGTAATGCGACGCGGCCAACTATCACAGATTGCGTTTTCTCATGTCGCCTTCTTGCCTGATCGGCGCTGTCGCGCCCAGCACTGGCGAGAAACCGTGCAGGCGGACAGAGCTGGAATACTTGATCGCAATAGTCCAAGCGCGCAGCGCGGCAAGCGGTTGCGCCGCCAATGGGCGCAAAGGCGGCCGCGGTACGTTAGCTGACACTGACACGACGTCTGGCGATCCAGATCAGCAGAGATGCAAGGAGTGGCGCCGCCAGCAACACACCCAGTGCATAACGTAGCGCCTCTTCTCCATAAATCGGCGTCAGCGCGTCACTGGCCATGCCCACGACGAGTGGCGCAAGCGCGAAAGCAAGCAAGGTCTGGACAATCAGGATGAGCGTTGATGCCAACCCGCGCCGTTCCGGCGGAACCAGCGAGACGGCAAGCGCGATGCACGGTCCGAGCGAACTCGCCAGCATGAAATTCATCACCGCGATGGCAGCAAGCACGATCGGCAGGGATGGCGCGAAGAGGAAAACGGCAAAGGCCGGCGCCGCGAGCGGCAGCGCGATGATCGGAACGATCAACCCCGCTCGACGATTGCCGCTGCGCTGGATCAGCCGGGTGGCGAGCATGCCGGAGAGTATGGTTCCGAGGAGCCCACCGATCACCGCCGGAGGCCCCACCAGCGCACCAACTTGCGCTAGTTCCACGTCGTGTGAGCGTTGGAGGAAGGCGGGCGCCCAGGTTGGCAGTGCCGCGGGCATCATGTGCGAAGCAGCATAACCAAGCGCTAACCACCCGAATCCGGGAACCGCCGCGATCGTGACAATCGCCGCAATGAAACCCACTTTCTTTGACTTCTCCGCATCTGCGGACGCGGTA
>JANNSK010000079.1:0-40477 GCA_031402515.1 Alphaproteobacteria bacterium
GCAGCGAGTTCCGTGGGGGGTTATCTTCACGACTTATCCCCCACCGGAGCGCTTCAAGGAGCGCTCCGACTCCCCCGCAAGCGGGGGAGTTAGGCACTGTGGCTCTCGCACTCAATCGAGCCTCGCTGATTGTATGAGCCGCGCCACAAGCGCGTTGAAATCGATGCCGGCATGCGCCGCCAGTTCGGGCGACAGCGACAGCGGCGTCATGCCCGGCTGCGTGTTGGTTTCAAGAATGTAGAATTTCCCGTCGCCTTTTTCATCGTAGCGGAAATCGGAACGGGTCAACGAACGGCAACCGAGCGCGCGATGGGCGGTCAGTGCCATCGCCATCACCTCATCGAATTTATTTTTCGGTAGCGGTGCCGGGCAGAGATGCTCGGTTTTGCCGTCGGTATATTTATTCTCGTAATCGTAGAAACCCGACTTCGGTTTCAGTTCGGTCACGCCGAGCGGCGTATCGTCGAGCACGGCAACGGTCAGTTCGCGTCCCGGAATATATTGCTCGACCAGCACTTCCTCGCCATACGGCCAGTTCTCGTTCGTGAAATGGAAGTTGTCGTCTTCGAATACCAGCTTCACACCGACGCTCGAGCCCTCATTGGTCGGCTTCACCACATAGGGCCGCATCATCGGGTCCTTACCGATGAAGTCAACTTTATGCGCGACCTTGCCAGCAGCAACATGCAATCCGGCGGCGGCAAAAATTTTCCGCGCCATCGGCTTGTCCATGGCGAGCGCCGAAGCCAGCACACCTGAATGCGTATAGGGAATCTTTAAAAGCTCCAGCACTCCCTGCATGCCGCCATCCTCGCCGAAGCGCCCATGCAGCGCATTGAAGGCGACCACAGGATTGGCTTTTTTCAATTGCTCGACGACATCCTGGCCGACATCGATTTCCATGACCTCATGGCCGAGCGCTTTGCATGCTAAAGCTACAGCCGCGCCCGAGGTGAGCGATACTTCCCGCTCCACCGACCAGCCACCCTTCAAAACGGCAATACGCATCGCTTCACGCCTTCACGTGTTGTTGACCCTTGCCGATGCTTTGAGATTTTTTTGTTGGGTAAAGCCTAGCCCAAGCGTTTTGGCGATGCAATAAGCTTACGGCTTGCCCACACGCTTAATTTCCCATTCGAGGGAAATGCCCGTTTTTTGCAACACTCGAGCCCGGACTTCCTCCCCCAGCGCCTCGAGGTCGGCGGCGGTGGCGTTTCCCGTATTAATCATGAAGTTACAGTGCAGGTCGGACATTTTGGCACCGCCTATCGCTAATCCACGGCAACCGGCCTTATCAATCAGTTCCCACGCTTTGTGCCCTTCGGGATTCTTGAAGGTGCTACCGCCCGTGCGTTCGCGAATCGGCTGGGTGGCCTCGCGCTTGGCCTGAATCTCGGCGATGCGCGCGTGGATCGCTTCGGGTTTATCCGCCGTCGTGCGGAACCAGCCACGAGTAAAGATAAGCCCCTCCGGCCCGCCATAATGGCGATAACTGTAGTTCATATCGTCCAAACCCAGCATCACGATTTCGCCCGCTGCCGTCACTGCTTCGGCGTTGATGAGCACATCTTTGGTTTCGCGATGGTATGCCCCGCCATTCATGGCGAGCGCACCGCCAACCGTACCCGGAATGCCGGAGAAAAACTCTAAGCCAGCCCGCCCCTGCTCCGCCGCGAACCGCGCCAGATGCACATCAAGCAGCGCCGCACCCGCTTCGATAATATCGCCATCCACCTTCGCTTCCGTAAAGCCGCGGCCAAGGCGAATCACCACCCCATCAATCCCGCCATCGCGCACGATGAGGTTCGAGCCCACGCCAATCACAGTCACCGGCAAAGCCTTGGGTTTGTTTTTAAGGAAATGCGCGAGGTCCGCCACATCGGCAGGTTTGAACACTATCTCCGCCGCGCCGCCCACACCAAACCAGTTGGTGCCGGAAAGCGAGGCACCAAAGCGGTACGAACCGCGCACGTTGGGTAAATCATCACGCATGCATCTTCTATACGGGTTTTTCTTTGCGATTGAAGAAAAATGCGTAAAGTGGCCCCTCTATGAACCCTGGAACCTGCAAAGCCTGCCAGACACCACTTAGCGCCGAAGCCTCGCTCGGCAGCAAGAATGGCTATGAACTCCTGCCCTGCCCTGCCTGCGGCACGGTGACGGTGTCGCCTTTCCCGACACCGGAGGAACTCAACGCATTCTACCAATCTTACAAGGGATCAAAGGTCTATATGCCCAAGAGCGCGTCGAAAATCCGCCGATCCGCACGCCGCATCCGCCGCCTGATAGGTATGACACGCGGCAAGCGTTTCCTCGATGTTGGCTGCAATTGCGGCTTTGCCGTCAAGGCCGCGCTCAACGCGGGGCTTGAAGCCCACGGCATCGATATCGACGCAGCGGCAGTAGAAACCGCACGCCGCAGTTTCGGCCCGCATTTCTCCGCCCTCTCAATTGAAGATTATGCAGCGACCGGCGCCAAAGCCGACATCATCCACACCAGCGAAGTGATCGAGCACGTGCCCTTTCCCGATACTTTCGTCGAAGCACTCCGTAGCATCCTCAACCCGGAGGGCATCCTCTTCCTCACCGCGCCCGATGGCGGCCACTGGAACCGGCCGAAGGATTTTGCAACATGGCGCATCGTCACCCCGCCGTCGCACATCGTTTACTATACAAAAAGGGGACTGCGTCAGCTGTTCGAGAAACACGGCTTCACGGATATCCGCTTCCGCTTCAACCTCAAACCTGGCATCCGCATGACGGCGCGAAAGACCTAGGCGCGTTCTTTATTCTTCTTGGCCAATAGCGGCTCCAACTCATCGGGCAACGAAGCCGCCCATTTGGAAATCGACCCTGCACCCAAACACACCACGAAATCGTTCGGCTTGACGATATCGGCGAGAATCTCGGCGAGGAGTTTTTCCGTCGGCAGCGCGATGACATGTTTATGGCCGTGGCTGCGGATACTCTCCACCAGCGCGTCGCGATTCACCCCCTCGATCGGTTCCTCGCCCGCACTGTACACATCCGTGATGAGCACCGTATCCGCGTCGGTAAGACAGGTGGAGAATTCGTTGAACAGATGCTGAAGTCTTGTGTAGCGATGCGGCTGTACGACGGCAATCACGCGGCCACCAGATGCCTCAACCGCTTGCCGCGCGCTCGACAAGGTCGCAGCGATTTCCACCGGATGGTGGCCGTAATCGTCAATCACCGTCACCCCATGTGCCTCGCCGGTTTTGGTGAAGCGGCGCTTCACCCCGCGGAATTCGCGCAGGCCCTTTAAAATCACCGCATCCTCAATGCCGATTTCGCGCGCCACCGCAATCGCTGCGCAGGCATTGCGTACATTGTGCAACCCGTACATCGGCAATTGCACATCCTTGAGCATCTTCACTTCATTCGTCGCGCGGTCGGTTATTTCCACATCAAACAACTGACCGTTGGTAATCTGGCGGATATTCACCGCCCGCACATCCGCCTGCGGGGACGTGCCGTAAGAAATAATCCGACGGTCCATGATTTTTGCCATCAGCGCCTGCACTTCCGGATGGTCGATGCAGAGCACGGCGAAACCATAAAACGGCAATTGCTCTAGGAACTGCCGGAACGCACCTTTAAGATTCTCGAAATTACCGTAATGGTCGAGATGCTCAGGGTCGATATTGGTAACAACCGCCACGGTCGACGGAATGCGGATGAACGTGCCGTCGGACTCGTCCGCCTCGACCACCATCCATTCGCCTTCACCGAGAATCGCGTTGGTGCCGTAGGCGTTAATGATGCCGCCATTGATGACGGTCGGCTTCTTATTCGCCGCCATGAACAAGGTCGAAATCAGCGAGGTCGTCGTGGTTTTTCCATGCGTGCCCGCAACCGAAACGGTCGATTTGAGCCGCATCAGCTCGGCAAGCATTTCCGACCGGCGCACCACGGGAATCCGCTGCACGCGCGCTTCGGCCACTTCCGGATTGTCCGGCTTCACAGCGCTTGAAACTACCACAACTGACGCACCCGCGACCTGCTCCGCCTTATGCGGACCGATCATCACATTGATGCCGTGTTTGCGCAGCCGCTCCACCGTATAGCTTTCGCTGATATCCGAGCCCTGCACTTTATAGCCTAAGTTATGCAGCACCTCGGCAATGCCGCTCATACCGATGCCGCCGATGCCGACCAGATGCAGCGTGCCGATTTCAAGCGGCATACGTCCGGCGATAGGAAATGCTCTGACCTTCTGGCTCATTCCAAACCACCCAATCTGCTATGAATTTCCTGCAGAACTCCATCCATATTCTCTATCATATCACTATTCCAAAAACGGATAACTTGGAATCCCAGGTTTTCTAATGCCGCAGTTCTCCTTTGATCATGGTCTTGCCGTGCGCTGTGCTGACCACCATCCAACTCAATAATCAAGCGAGACTTCATGCAGATAAAATCAACGATGTACTTATCGATGGGTTGCTGCCTACGAAATTTATGTGCACCGAAGCGCTTACCACGTAGCGCATACCAGAGCTTCCTTTCAACATCCGTCATGGACTTGCGCAAGCGCCGCGCGTTAACCAACGCCTGCCCCGTGAAGGGAATGGCTCTACCCATACGATGCATAGGATGTTCCTGATTCATATGCATCGTTTTACCATGCCACCATCGATGCGCAAGAAGTATGCAGGAGACAACGCCGCTTGCTCTTCCCTCCCCCTTGAGGGGGAGGGATAGGGAGAGGGCGGCAGCATTTCCGCATACTCAAACTCGGAGCAAGCCTCTAACGCCCTCCTCCTAACCTCCCCCCTCAAGGGGGGAGGAACCCAAACACTGTGCCCTGATAACTAACTGGCAACTAACCACTAACCGCTAGAACTAACCCCGCCAATTCGTCCGCAGCCGAAGGCTTAGCCAATCCGCGCATAGTGGCAGCCGCTTCGCTTAAACGCTGCGGCGTGCGCAGCAGGGTTTCGATACGCGTCGCAAGTACCTGCGGGGTAAACGCCTCCTGGGGAATCACCCAGCCCGCACCGGAATCCTCCACCGACTGCGCATTATAATACTGGTGATTGTCGGTCGCCGTCGGCAGCGGCACCAGCATCGCAGGCCTTCCAGCCACCATGAGTTCAGCCATGGTCGAGGCGCCGGAGCGGGCAATCACGAGATGCGCCGCCGCTAATCGCGCCGCCACATCCGTAAAAAATGGCGCAAGGTCCACCTGCATGCCCATCGCCTCATACTGCGCGCGCACCGCGTCGATTTCACCCGCCCGCACTTGCTGGTCGAGTCGAATGCGCGCACGCAATTCCACACTAAGCAGCCGCATCGCCGCCGGCAACACCTCGCTAAATACCGACGCACCCTGACTACCGCCCGTTACTAGAATCCGCATCATGCCGCCTTCCGCCAGCGCGGGATAGTCGAGACCCGAAAGCGCCCGAATCGCTGAGCGCACCGGATTGCCGGTTACCGTGACGCGCGACGCCACCGCCTCTGGCAATTGCTGCATATTACTATACGTCGCCGCGATGGATTTTACATAGGGCGCGAGCAGGCGATTCACTTTACCCAGTACCGAATTCTGCTCATGGATAACCGTTATCCGTCGCAACAAAACCCCTGCCACCATGGTCGGAAAACTCGGATACCCACCAAATCCCACCACTGCAACGGGGTCGAGTTTACGAATCTGCGCCAGCGCCTCGAACACGCCGCGCAAAAGCATGATACCGTTTTTGAGCACCGTCAGCGGACTGCCCGACAACGACCCCGCATGAATCGTATGAATCGGAATGCGCGCGAGCACACTATCGCTACTGCCCTTATGATACTGATGAAATCGATGGTCCGTGATGAGCACGGGTTGATAGCCGCGCGCGAGCAATACTTCCGCCAGCGCCTCAGCCGGGAAAATATGCCCGCCCGTGCCGCCTGCGGCGAGGATGATGGTGCGTAATGCCATAGGATTTCTCTATCGTGCCTGCTAACTATTGGCAACTTCTGAAGAAAATTACCCTGTCCATTTTGGCTTGTCTAAAACCAACTTTTTTGCTATGTTAATAACTGCGAGCCGGGCCCCTCTGGCGCCTCATGGTGAGGCGTGATGTCGGATCGCATCGGGAAACACCCGGTGCTTTCACGGCGTCAGGTGTTTCCTCCAAACCTTAGGAGGAAGTATGAAGTTCAATATCAAAGCATTTAAACACTTCAAATCGCTGATGATGAAATCGGCAGTCGTCCAGCTTGAAATCGAGGATGAGACAAGCAAGAAGTCTCCAAACTGGGTACGGATTGTCATGCTCAAAAAGCAGCGGCTCGCCATCAAAGATAAGCTGGCCAAATTGAGTCGTAGAACTCGTGAGATCAGAGCTCACGAGTTAGCCAATCAACACTAGTCAGACGAATATCCCCGGTGCGGTCAATTTGCCGCACCGGGGAATTCGGGAATCAGATTTTTTGTCCGTATTTCTTCCGCGTCAACGCCAGCATCATGCCCATGCCAACGGCCATGGCGAGCAGCGACGAACCGCCATAACTTAAGAACGGCAGCGTCATCCCCTTGGCGGGCAGCAGGTTCACCGCCACACCCATATTCACAATCGCCTGAATGCCGAATTGCGCAAGCAACCCTGCGGTGGCAATCAGCCGAAACATATCCGTCTCCCGCGATAACCGGAAGAATCCACGCACCACAATAAAAGCAAAAATCATGACGATGACGAGGCAAGCAATCAGCCCGAATTCCTCACCGGCGACGGAGAAAATAAAATCCGTGTGCGAATCGGGTATATGTTGTTTTACCTCACCCTCGCCCAAACCCCGGCCCAACAAACCGCCCTCGCGAAACGCCTCGAGCGATTTCTGCACCTGATAATTGTCGCCGCTTGAAGGGTCGAGGAAACGGTCGATACGGTCGGCCACATGCGGCATCATGCGATAGGCGCCGATGACGCCGCCCACACCGAGCAGGATCATCCCCACCACCCACAGGAAGGGCATCCCGGCAAGGAAAAACTGCACACCGAACATACCGGTAATCGTCACAATCATCCCGAAATCCGGCTGGATGATAAGCAACATCACCATCAAGAGATACGTAAAAATCGCGATGCGGTAACTCGGAAAATCCGCTGCTTTGGTGCGCGCAGCGAACACCCAGCCGAGCAGCACGGCGAAGCACGGCTTCATGAATTCCGACGGCTGGATCGACAATCCCATCAGGTGCAGCCAGCGCACTGAGCCTTTATTTTCATAGCCGACGAACGGCAACAGAATCAGTAACACCAAACTTGCCGTGAAACCAAGTGCCGCCAACCTCCGCACTTGCGGCGGCTCCAGCATCGAGAAAAAAAACATCACCACCACCGACAAAGCGAGAAATATCTCGTGCCGGGTGACGAAATAAAAATCCGTGTAGCCAAGGCGGCGGGCCACCGGCGGCGAACCCGCCATCACCAGCACGATGCCTAAACAAATCAGCGCCATTATCGCGAAGAATGCAGGCCGATCGAGCGTCCACCACCAGCGGCCGAGTCGCGTCGTGTCCCTGCGGTCGATGTTGATTTTCATACCGGCTGCCTCTTCTTCCACGCCTCGAATAAAGCGACAAACGCCTCACCGCGCGCCTCGAAATTGGGGAACTGGTCGAAGGAGGCGCAGGCGGGCGACAGCAGGATTGCCTCGTCCTTCACATGGTCTGCACATCCGTCCACCACTGCCTGCGCGAAGGCTTTATCCAGCGTGCCGGATACCGAGTAAGTCACCTTTCCCTCCAGCGTTTTGGCAAAATCGCTTGCCGCCTCGCCGATGAGATAAGCATGGCGGATTTTGGGGAAATAGCGTGCAAGGCTTTCAATCCCGCCTTCCTTGGCACGGCCGCCGGCAATCCAATAAATATAGTCATAGGTACGCAGAGCCTTTTCTGCCGCATCGGCATTGGTGGCCTTGCTGTCATTCACAAACTGCATGCCCCTCACTTCACCCAACCATTGCATGCGATGCGGCAATCCGGGGAAGGTTTCCATATGCGCCATGATATCTGCATGGGCACAACCGCAGGCAAAACAGGCCGCATAGGCGGCGGCAGCATTCTGCCAGTTATGCTCGCCCTGCAGCGATTTGATGCCACGTATATCGCGGACGAATTCGGTGAGGGCGAAACGATTATTGAGAATTCCTCCTTCCACGCAAATCCCGCTGCCCAGCCGCTTGCGCGCTGAAACAGGAATCACGCTTTGCTGTTTGCCAATCAGCAAGTCGCGGCAAATACCGTCGCTGATCGCATCATCCACCGCGACCACTGCCACATCCTGCTTTTTCTGCCGGTCGAAAATATGTTTCTTCGCCGCGATATAATTTTCCATGCTGCCATGGTGGTCGAGATGGTCCGGCGAGATATTCAGCAGCACCGAAATATTCATCCGCGCCGTTTCGAGCAGCTCCAGCTGGTAGGAGGAGAGCTCAAGCACATAATATTCGCCAGCGCCAAGCGGTTTCAACGAAAGCGCAGCAATCCCAAGGTTTCCACCGACTTCCACCGTCTTCCCGCACGCCTTGAGGATATGACCAATCAGCGACGTCGTCGTTGATTTACCATTGGTGCCGGTGATGCCGATAGTGGTCGCATCCGGTTGCGCCCGGAATAATAATTCAATATCGCCAAGCACCGGAATCGCCGCTTTACGTGCCGCCGCCACCGCCGGATGTAGCGTCGGGTGGGTGAGCGGAATGCCGGGACTCATGATGAGCGCCGCCAGCTGTTTCCATGGCCACTCGGCGATGGGTTTTAGCTGCATCGCAGCAAATTCCTTTTGCGCCGCAGCATTGGCTTGCGGATTATCGTCCCACGCGACTACTTTTGCACCCGACTTAAGCAGCGCCACCACCGTGCTCCGCCCCGATTTACCGAGGCCGCACACGCCGTATGTTTTACCCTTTGCGAAGGCGAGTGGGATCATCTGAGCTTGAGCGTCGATAAACCAATGAGGGCGAGAATCACCGCCACAATCCAAAAACGCACCACGATGGTCGATTCTTTCCAGCCGAGTTTTTCGTAGTGGTGGTGGATCGGCGCCATTTTGAACACGCGCTTGCCGGTCGTCTTGAACGAGATCACCTGGATCATGACCGATACCGCCTCAACCACGAACAACCCGCCAACGATCGCCAGCACGATTTCGTGCTTGGTCATCACCGCGACCGCGCCCAGCGCACCGCCGAAAGCGAGCGATCCGGTATCGCCCATGAACACCATCGCCGGCGGCGCATTGTACCAGAGAAAACCGAGTCCGGCACCGATAATCGCCGCACAGAATACCGCGAGCTCGCCCGTACCCGGCACCACATTGAGCCGAAGATAATCCGCAAATACTGCGTTACCGACGAGATAGGCAATCAGCGCGAAACATCCGGCGGCAATCATGATCGGAACAATCGCCAGACCATCAAGCCCATCGGTAAGATTCACCGCATTGCTGGCGCCGACCAGCACCAGAATCACGAACGGAATATACAGTATGCCAAGATTGATCAGCAGGCTTTTCACGAACGGCAGCGCAAGGTGATGGTTAATGCTTGCCGGCGCCACATCGATAATCCAGATCGCAGCGATGACGGCGATGACAAACTGCGCAAGCAGCTTCTTCTTGCCCGGAAGCCCTTTGTGATTCTTCTTCGAAACTTTTAGATAATCATCCATGAAACCGATCATACCGTAGCCGAGCGTCACAAAAAGCGCGATCCACACATATTGATTGCTGATATCCGCCCACAGTACGGTCGATACCGTCACGGCGAACAGCATCATCAATCCACCCATGGTCGGCGTGCCTTTTTTGGTGAGCAGGTGCGATTCCGGCCCGTCACTACGGATGGGTTGTCCGCCCGATTGTTTCAGCTTCAGCCAGCGTATGAGTCGCGGACCGATGATAAAGCTGATGATGAGCGCCGTAATAATCGCCCCGCCGCTACGAAACGTGAGGTAGCGGAACAGATTGAAAATCTGCACATCCTTGGCGAAGGGAACGAGGAGGTTATAGAGCATCAGGCTTTCTCTTTAGGTTTGCTGCCCGCATGATGCGCGTTTTTCTCGATGGCATCAACTACCTTATCCATCCGGCTGCCGTGGGAGCCTTTCACCAACACCAGATCGCGGGCTTTAAGCGCATCCGCCACCACCGGCGCCAACTCACCACTCGTCGGCCGGTATTCGCCGCGCATCGCCTCGGGCAGCGCGAAATAAAGCTCCTGCATAAAGCGCCCGGCAGCGAACACGATATCCATCTGGTTGTTAATCAACGTCGGTACCAGCCCCACATGCATTTCGCCCGCATCGTCACCAAGCTCCAGCATATCGCCGAGCACCACCACTGTGCGACACCCACCCACCGTGGCATCACGCATCTCGGCAATTTTCTCGATAGCACCTTTCACCGACACCGGGCTCGCATTATAACTATCATCCACCAGCCGCAGGTTTCCCCCCTTCACCGCCAGTTGTTTAATTTGCCCGCGCCCCGCAGGTTCGACAAAATGCTGCAGCGCTGCGGCGGCTTTCGCCACATCGCCTTTCAGCGCATCAACAATGGCAAGTGTAGCAACCGACATCACCGCCCAATGTTTGCCAATGGTCCCAATCATGTATGTCATCTTCGTTCCCGCGAGCTCGGCCTCGATCACCGAGTGCGTTTCGTCGATGCGATAATTTAGCATACGGCAATTGGCGTCCTTGCTGGTGCCAAAGGAAAGCACGCGATCGAGACCCTTCTTCTCCGCCGCTTTTTTGCAACGCACAAAATGCGCATTGTCGGCGTTGAGCACGGCAATCCCTGACCCGCCCATCCCGTCAAAGATGGCGGATTTCTCATCCGAAATCGCCTCAACGCTCTCGAAATTCTCGAGATGCACCGCATCCACCGTCGTGATCAGCGCCACGTGCGGCTTGGTCCATTTCGACAAAGGCGCAATCTCACCGGGATGGTTCATGCCCATCTCGATAATGGCAAAATCCGCGTCTGGCGGAAGGTTCGCAAGGCTAAGTGGCACACCGAGATGATTGTTGAGATTCGCTTCCGACGCGTAGGTTCTGCCCACGGCCGCCAGCGCCACTTTTAACATTTCTTTTGCCCCGGTTTTACCGACACTCCCGGTCACGCCGATAAACTTCGCCGGTGACCGCGCACGTGCCGCCGTGCCGAGATCATGCAGCGCAATTTCCACATCCTCGACCAGCACCAGCTTCGATGCATCGACCCCATCCACCCTATGGCTCACCAACGCACCCGTCGCGCCCTTCTTCAGCGCTTCAGCAACAAACGCATGCCCATCCACATTGGCCCCGCGCAGGGCAACAAACAGCGCGCCCTTCTTTAGCGTGCGCGTGTCGATACTCACGCTACTCGCCGTCCACTTCCCGGTAGTGCTACCGCCGGTCGCAGAAACAATATCCTTTGCTTTCCATTGGGTCATGCTGTTGCCTTCCTGATCTCTTCCTGATCGCTGAAATGAATGGCTTGCGTACCGATAGTCTGGGTTGTTTCGTGTCCTTTTCCGGCGATGACCAGAACATCGCCGGCTGATAATTGCTGCATTGCAGCGCGAATCGCCGCCGCACGGTCGGGAATTTCTTTTGCACCCTTTGCTGCAGCAAGAATCGCCGCGCGAATGGACGCCGGATCTTCGCTGCGGGGATTGTCGTCGGTGACATAGACTACATCCGCATGTTGCGTAGCGACTGCACCCATCTCGGAGCGTTTGCCTTGGTCGCGGTCACCGCCGCAGCCAAACACAACATGGAGTTTCTGGGATGTATGCGCGCGCAAAACCTTCAGGATATTCTGGAGTGCCGCTGGCGTATGGGCATAATCGACAAAAATGGGGGCGCCTTTTCTCTCCGCCACTTTTTCAAGACGTCCTGGCACACCCTTGAGTTTGGCAAACAGCGTCAGAAGTTTTCCGATATCCGCACCGGATGCGCTAAGCATCGCCGCCGCAGTGAGCATGTTCGACAGTTGGAACGCTCCATAAAATGGCAGTTTTAGCGCGTGGGATTTACCGTGGATACTGACCGTGGCATCGAATCCTTGCGCATGCGGCGTGATGCCATCAATGCGGTAATCGGCCTTTTTGTGCGTACCGAAACTGACCAGCGTAATCCCCCGCGCCGTGCAGATTTTAGCCAGCGCATCATACTGCGCATCGTCGCGGTTGAGCACGGCAATGCCGTCCTCCGGCAGCAAATCCGTGAATAAACGCTGCTTGGCTCGCGCATATTCTTCGACTGTGCCGTGATAATCGAGATGGTCACGCGTGAGATTGGTGAAGGCAGCGGCGGTGAGTTTTAAGCCATCGAGACGCTTCTGGTCGAGCCCGTGGCTCGATGCTTCGATCGCCACATGCGTTACGCCCGCGTCACATAAGGCGGAAAGTGTGCGATGCAGCAAAACGGGCTCCGGCGAGGTATTAATCGCCGGGAATTTTTCATTCACTGCAGCAACCGGCGAACGCAAACCAAGCGTTCCAATCGATGCTGCCTTATACCCGGAAAGTTCCGCCAGCTGGCGCGTAAAATCAGCGGAAGAAGTTTTCCCATCCGTCCCCGTTACCGCGAAAATAGTCGGTGGCTGAGAAGGATACATCGCTGCCGCCAACGCGCTGATGGCTGCACGCACATCGCCCACCCGCACCACCGGCACCGAGGCCGCCATATCGACGCGCGCGCTATCGGCCAGCAACAGCGCCGCCGCGCCCTTACGAATCGCCTCGGGCACATATTGCGCACCGTCCGCCTTGGTGCCGCTCATGGCAACGAACAATGCGCCCGGCCTCACTTCGCGCGAGTCGGACGTAATATCCGTAATGCGCACCGCCACATCACCCAGCACGCTTGCGCCCTGTAACCCTGCCCGCGCAATCAACTCAGAAAGAAGCGGCATGCACGGCTCCTTCTTGTTTTTTCTGCGCGGCCTCATGGGCCTTCACGCGCTGCTCTATTCCCGCCCACATCGCCTCGACCGCCGCATCGCCCTGCGCATAATCCGGACGCATGCCAAGCAGTGGCGCCATACGCTGCACCACACGGCCGACCACAGGGGCGGCCACCCAGCCGCCGGTCGCAAACCCGTAGGTTTCCTTAGTTCCTTTCGGCTCGTCGATCATCACAAGGATCGCGTAACGCGGCTCGCGGATGGGGAATACCGACACGAACGACGCGACTTTCGCATCCGCCTTATAGGTGCCGCCTTCGATTTTCTCCGCCGTGCCGGTTTTGCCGCCCACCGCATAGCCCGGCGCGTCGGCCATTTTCGCCGTCCCTTGCAGCACCACCAGCCGCATCAGTTTGCGCATATCGCGAATCGTTGGGTCAGAGACGATTTGTTCGCCCACCGGCTTACCCTCATTGCCGCCCTTGATGAGCGTCAGTGGCATGATGCGCCCATTACTCGCCACTGCCGCTACCGCACGGATGAGATGCAGCGGCGTCACCGAAATCCCGTGACCGTAGGCAACGGTCATCGTGGTGATATCTTTCCATGTGCGCGGAATCATCGGCTTGGCAAGCTCCGGAACCTCGAGTGTAACCGGCTCGAACATCCCGAGATTTTTGAGAAACTGCTGCTGGCGCTTGGCGCCGATATCGAGGCCCATTTTTGCCGCACCGATGTTAGACGAATAGGCAAAAATCTCCGGCACCGACAGCCAGCGCCCCTCAGGATGCGCATCATGGATCGTATATTTGCCCATACGAATCGGATGCGACGCGTCATACCCATCATTCAGCGAAACGAGCTTGTTCTCCAGTGCCGCCGCGACTGTGAAGGTTTTAAAGGTCGAGCCCATTTCGTAAGCGCCCAACGTGGCGCGGTTGAAGCGTGCGGACTCGGCGCCTTTGGTTGGGCGATTGGGGTCGAATTCCGGCAGGTTGGTCATGGCGACGATTTCACCCGTCTTGATGTCCATCACGACACCAGTGCCGCCGAGCGCGGAAAATTGTTTCACGGATTTCACCAGCTCATCGCGCAAGATCGACTGCACGCGCAGATCCAGCGACACGGCAAGCGGCGCACGGTTCGTCGCGTCATCAAGACGGTAGTCGAAATATTTTTCAATCCCGGCAAGGCCTTGATTATCGACGCCAACATAGCCCAACGCATGGGCGAACAGCGCACCGTAGGGATACACACGGCGCAAATCCGGCTCAAAAAACAAGCCGGGAACGCCGAGATTATTCACCGCTTCCTGTTGCGTCGGCGTCAGATGGCGTTTCAAGTAAAGGAAGGTCGTATGTTTACGTTTCAGCTTCTCGGAAAACGAAGCGATGGACTCTGCGGGGAAGATTTTATTGAGCCCGCGCGCCACTTCTTCCCCGTGGCGGATGATGGTGGGATTAGCAACGAGCGAGGCGGTTTTAATCGAGGTGGCGAGCACCATCCCATTACGATCGACGATATCGCGGCGCGGCAATTGCGCCTGCTCGGCCAGTTTGGTGGCATCGATATCCTCGTCACCCTGGATAAGTAATTCCGGCTGGGTGACGAGTTTTTTAAACGGCAAATCACCACTGCCGAGCAGCGATACTTCAATCAGCCGCACGGAAAGCGCGCTGAAACACAAAATGAAAAACGCCGCGATAAAAATAAGCCGCACGCGCGACTCGCCCATCAACCGCAGTTGCGTGCTCTCGCCCGTGACAATCCGGCTGGCCGGACGCGATGCGGATTTTCGCGCCGGTGGACGCATCAGTTACTCCCGGAGACAGGCTGATAAAGCGGCGAAGGGATAGGCTGCGGCATGGTGCGCTCGGTTTCGTAGGCGGCGGGCAAAGCCCGCACTTCCTCGACCTTGCGCGAATCGAGTGGCTGCATATCAAGATGCGCCTCCGCTAGGCTGCGCAGGCGCTCGGGCCGGTTGAGATACGCCCATTCGGCGTTAAGCAGATGCAATGATTCGTGCTCTTTTTTTACTTCTGCCTGCACGACATCGACGTCGCGCTGGAGCGCTTCCGCCGTATATTTGACGATGTAAAGACCGAACGTAGCAATGGCGAAACTCGCCATCCAGATAAGGGTGGTGATGCGAAAGCCCATAGGTGCGCTCCTCTTCTCAGTGGACTGGAACCGCTGTGCGGGTAGCACAGCGCAGCCTGGCCGAGCGGGCGCGGGAATTGAGTCTCACCTCTTCTTCTGTCGGGGTGATGGGATTTTTTGGAGTGAGTTTAAATGTGCCTTGATGCGTGATTCGTTCGGCGAGCAATGCAGCGGGCGAGTGCCGCGATATTTTTTCCGGGGCACCGCAACGCGCCGCCAGAAATTGCTTCACGATACGATCTTCCAGCGAATGGAAACTGACAACGACTAATCTTCCGCCCGGCTTAAGCAAATGCTCCGCCGCATGCAAAGCCGCCTCAAGTTCAGCAAGCTCCTGATTCACTTCGATGCGCAACGCCTGAAATGTCCGCGTCGCCGGATGGATTTTCCCACCGCGCACAACGGAAGCGACAAGCTCGGCGAGCTGTTTGGTCGTGGTAATCGGCGCAACATCCCGCGCTTTCAAAATCGCCCGCGCGATGCGCTTGGCTTCGCGCTCTTCGCCATATTCACGCAAAATCCGGATCAGTTCACCCTCAGGGGCCTTGTTCACGATATCAGCAGCCGAAGTGCCGGAGCAGGACATGCGCATATCGAGCGGCGCGTCCTTGGCGAAGGAAAACCCGCGCGAAGCCGCATCAATCTGCATGGAGGATACGCCGACATCAAGCACAATCGCATCCACTTCCGTGATGCCGTTTTCCATCAACACATCAAGCATGGTAGAGAAGCGCGATGCGAAGAAAAAAAAGTGCCCGGGAGTTGCCTCCCGGGCGAGCGCATCGGCAAGTAACTTGACTTCGGGGTCGCGATCGAACGCAACCACACGGCATTTAGCGGATGTCAGCAGCGCCCTGCTATATCCCCCTGCCCCGAATGTTCCATCGACAACCACGTCGCCATCTTTGGGCGCCACGGCTGCCAGCATTTCCTGCAGCATCACCGGTTTGTGAGCCGCCGCCATCATGCGTTTCCCCTTTGTTTAACTCCCCCCTTGAGGGGGAGTCGGCGCGCCACTTGAGGCGCGTCGGTGGGGGTATGGGCCACAAAAAACATCATCATGCGTTTCCTCCACCGGAGGATTTCAACACCAGCCGCTTGGATTTCGCGAGGTCGCGCGCCGCGCCCTCATGTTTCGTGAAGGCATCTTTCGCCCAAATTTCAAACGTCGCGCCCTTGCCGATAAAAATCCCGGTATCGGTGATACCCGCCTTCGCCAACAACGACTCGGGAATCACCACGCGGCCTTCATTATCGAACGGCAGCTGCACCGCGCCGCCTAAAATCGCCGTGGCGAACGCATCGCGCTCCTCGGAAAACGGGTCCAGCGCCTCGATGCGATCGTTGAGTTTCTCCAGCCGCTCCATGCCGCAGGCCTCGATGCAGGGATGCACGAATGAGGCATAGGCAATCATGCCGTTGAAATTCTGCTGCGAGAGCGCTGCACGGAATGCGGGAGGCACCGATACACGACCTTTCTTGTCGATCTGCTTCTCGAAGGTTGAAAGAAACAATGCCATGCGACTTCACCTCAGTTTTGCGTGCCCACGATATTCAGTCTTTTGCTGAACATTCGCTTTTGAATTTTCTTTTAAGTTTTTAGTATCAAAGACTTATTGATTTACTTCAGAATCCTCTTCCATAACTACCGCCTTGGGCAAATTTGGAATAACTTGGGCTTGACTGGGACGATATGGGTAAAACTTGGGCCAGTCAAGGCCATTTTGGGAAAGTTTCTTGGGTCTTGGGATAAGTCCAAAAAATGGCGGAAAACTGTCGCAAGCGGGCCACATAGGGGGCGTTATTGCGAGCAAAGAGAAGCAATCCACCTTGTAGCTTTGAAGGTAGATTGCTTCGGGCCCAAGCCCTCGCAATGACGATTTCCCCACTCGACTCCGGGCTCTCGATTCTATACACTCCCTATTGCCAGATGGCCGGATGACCGCGGGGGTCTTATAGCGCGCCGCAGCGAAACGCTGCCAAGCGGCGCTATCATATGTCGCAGCGGAGGGAGTCCCCCTCCTACGCGGCTTTCCAAAACACTCCGAGGAAAGTCCGGGCTCCTGGGGAATACGGTGGCGGATAACGTCCGCCCGGCGCAAGCCGAGAGAAAGTGCCACAGAGAACAGACCGCCGCATCATATCTTTAGATGTGATGGGGTAAGGGTGAAACGGTGGGGTAAGAGCCCACCGCGTTTGGGGTAACTCAAATGGCAGGGCAAACCTCACCGGGAGCAAGACCAAATAGGCGTGCATGTTTTGCGCAAGCGGAACAGGTGTATTCCCTCATCGCACGCGGGTTGGTTGCTTGAGCCGTACGGCAACGTACGGCCTAGATGAATGGTCATCGCGCTGTAGCCCGCAAGGGCGAAAGCGGACAGAACCCGGCTTACAGGCCATCTGGCTTTGAGTACTAGTGCTAGTCGCTAGTGCTAGGAAAAAAGAAACCGCGTGTGTACTTTTTAAAGCCGGTCGCTATTAATTTCTTTACTAGCACTAGCACTAGCGACTAGCACTCCTTTATGCTGTACCCCAACAACACCGCCGTCAAAAACAACCTCTATCGCTCCATGGAGCGCGCCTATTTACCCAAACGCATTGCCAAATCGCTGGTGATGATATCGGGCGGACTCGACAGCGTGGTGCTGCTTACCACCCTCCTCGCCCATACCGACCACGAGGTGCATGCCCACCATGTCGAAATCCGCAATACCGAGAACCGCTGGGAAATCGAAAACCGCACACTTGAGCGCGTGCTGCCCTACATCCGCGAACATTATCGCCCTTTCACCTACTCCACCTCGAAATACGAACTGATGATGGGCATGGGCGGCGGGCTCGATATGACACTCGCCATGTTCATGGCAGCGCGCGTGACTTGCGCCGAGGGGACGTTCATGGACCTCGTCCACACCGGCCATGTCCGCGCTAACCCGTATGAATATTGGGAAGCAGCGGCAGTGCATACCGCCTGCTACGTCAACAGCCGCACCAAGCCGATGTGGATTGCGCCGCTATCGCACCTGTCGAAATTCGACATCTATAATGCCATCCCGCCCCAGCTTGCCGATCTCACCTGGTCCTGCCGTACGCCGATTGAAATCGGCAACGACTACCAACCTTGCCTCACGTGCCATGCCTGCAAAACCCGCGCCGAACTCGCCAAAGAAGTCGAGCTCTTCCGCGCCCGGACAGGTGTGGCTTAGGAAGTAGCAAGAGTCTGGAATCGACAAACCCTCTCCCAAAATTCGCAAGAACGAATTTTGACCTCTCCCGATGGGAGAGGTAACCGTGAGGCAAGTTCACGCCGCTTGCTTACCTCTCCCTTGGGAGAGAGCTACCTCACTGAATTCCGAATTCTGAACTCTGAATTCTCAAACCAGCCCATGTAACGCCGCGAGTAAGCCCGCGCATTCGTTATCCCAGATGCCGGAGATTTCGGTGGGGCGATAATGGCGCTGGAAAGCGATCACGCATTTTTCAGTTTTCTCGCCGAAGCGGCCATCGAGCTTCAGGCCGTAACCCCAGTTGGCGAGGGAGGTTTGCAGCTTCATCACATCGGTGCCGGTATCTTCGCGCCTGAGTTCCGAGCCGGTGAGTTTTTTGGCATCGAACGGAAACACGCCGACGCCCGCTTTGGCCAGACGTTTCCAGTCGAACAGCTCGCCGGGATCATCTTTGCGCAAAAACGCCACGTCCGAATGACCCACTACATTACGCGCAGGGATGGCGTGGCGCGTCACGATGTCGTGGCACAATGCCGTCACCGCTTGCATTTGCTTCTCAGGAAACGGCACCAGCCCGTGGCTGTGTCCGGGATTGGAAATCTCAATCCCAATCGAGCGCGAATTGATATTCGCATTGCCGCGCCAGTGCGATTCGCCCGCATGCCATGCACGATTTTCCTCCTCGACCATTTTATAAACGTCGCCCTCCTCATTCACCAGGTAATGCGCCGAGACACGCGCCTGAGCATCCGCCAGCCGCGTCAACGCATCGCGCCAGTTGAACATGTCGGTGTAATGCAGCACCAGCATGTCAATCGCTTGGCCGCCGCGCGTATCGAAATTCGGAGATGGATGGGGATGCATATCGTTCACCGGATACCGTTTACCGGTTACCGAATAGTACGGTCAACGGTTAACGGTCAACGGTATACGTTTCCTTACATTTTTTCCGCTTCAACCAGCCGCGGCCTGCGGAACGCAATAATCCCCACACCCGAAATCGTCAGCGCCGCACCCACCAAAATATGCCAATTAAACGGATCGCCGAAAAACACCACGCCGCCGGAAATCCCCGCAATCGGCAGCAACAGCGAATAGGGTACCACCTGATTCACCGGATAACGGGTCATCAGCCAATTCCATAAGCCGTAGCCGACGATGGAGGAAAACACCGCGCTATACGCAATGCTCGCCCAAGCCCGCCACGAGGCCTGTTCAACATAATGCCACTGGTTCGACTCAAAAATGAGCGACAACACCGCCATCATCGCCAGCGCCATCAGCCCCGGCCAGAACAGCAGCGGCACCACTTTCGACGGCGTCATGATTTTGAGATAGAGATTGCCCACACTCCAACCGAAGGCCGAAACGATGGCGATCAGGAACGCGTCCCAATGCTCGTAAACATTCGGCGTCACCGCCACCAGCAGCACGCCGATGAACGCCACCGCCAATCCGGCGGAGCGCCAGGGCCCCAGATAATCCTTGAACAAATACGTCGAGAGAATGCAGGAGAACGGCACGCCAAGCTGCACCGCGAGAATCGACGAGGTGACATTCAGCCCCATATGCAGCGCGAAAAGCAGCGTGGAGAAATGGAACACCAGCGTGGTGAAACCGATGATGGCGTAATCGCGCATCCGCCGTAGGCCCGGCCAGCCATGGCGCGGCATGAACGGCGCGAGAATAAGCGACAGCAAAATAAACCGCAGGGCGATCATGAGCAGCGGCGGAAATTCCATCAGCGCGAATTTCGATGCCGAATAATTCCCACCCCACACGAGCTGGACAAGGATGGCGGCGAGGATGGCGTAAAGGGGCATAATAGTGCTAGTCGCCAGTGCTAGTTGCTAGGGAAGAAGCGTCCATTTCTGTTCACCGCGTTGTAAATAAACAATTGAAAATTAGAAGTAAATCTTCCTAGCACTCGCACTGGCGACTAGCACTATTATTCTTTACCAACTTCTGCTACATTCATCGGCCGAGTAAAAAAAAGGGCTGCCCGAAGGCAGCCCCAAGTCGCTCGGCAAGCAACTGTTTACAAAAGCGTCAGGCTGCGGAAGCTCTGGCGCTTTTGTTATTTTTAGGCGCGGGATTGAACCCACGCAATCTCTTGGCGCGCTGCTGGCACACCGTTTCATAGGCCGCGTTCACCGCGGCGAGTTGGTCAGAAAGCATGGCGATCGTCGCCGCCGTGGCGCCTGCCGCCTGGTAGCGATCGGGATGGAGTTTTTGTACCTGCACCATGTAGTGCGCGCGCAACGCGTCGTCACTCACCGAGGCGGAAATCCCAAGAACTTCATAGGGCGAACCGGTCGGTGTTACCTGCTTAGTGAGGATGGCACGAAACGCCTCCCCCTCGATATGAAACACCGCAGCGACCGCGCGCAGCCACTCGCATTCAGCGGCGTTGAGTGTGGCGTCGGATGTGGCGAGCACAAACAGCCGCTCCAACAATTCCGTATGTAATTCGGGCAAGCCGTAGGTCGTGTCCATGATCTGACGGGCATATTGCAATGCCGATGAATCATCCGAAACATGCTTCATGAACAGGGTTTTTAGCTTATTGGTATCACCCGCCGCCTCACCGAGAAACAGCGTAGTAAAAGCGGAAAATTCCTGCGCATTCGGCACACCATCGACCACCGCGAGCTTGGCAGCGAGCGCAACCAGCGCATGGGTAAATGCCGCATCGTCGCTCCGTGCAAACCGGGCCAAAACCGACGCGGCTTCCCTGTCAGGCGAAGCGCCGCTCTCCCTTATCCCCCCCGCTGGCGGGAGGGACGTAAGGGGGGGTGAAAACGTGGATGCTAAACCCATAAAAACGACGGCTCGCCACTTGAAATTTTGAACTTACAACCACTATATATAGACGTGACGGGGGGCTGACAACAACATTTTGTGGTTGTGAGTGACGCATGTGGGTGAATCGCGCAACCCCGCGCGGGCGCTTTTTGAGCGCGTTTTGTGCACAGGTTTGACGCACCGTGCCGCGACAAAAATCTTCACAGAACTGTCACACTTCCGGCGCACGAAGGCTGCTACATAAAGGATATGCCTACCGAAACTGAACAGCAGCAGGCGCTTAAAATCTTAAAGGAAAGATTTAATGAGCGTCTACACGCGCCGGAAGTCGCCGCCACACTCGAGCCACGCCGTGGCCAGTCGCTCATGAACGCGATTGCCTACCGTATTAATGCCAAATTCCCCGGCCAAAGCGTAACGGAAAAAACGGTACAAAACTGGCTCGAGGGTAAGGATCTTCCGCGCAGCAAAGAAGTGTTCAACGCATTCATGGACCTGCTCAAACTGCAATACACCGAAGCACAATTGCATGAGGGTAGGTTGCTCCCACCCATGGCGCGCAAGGCGGAGATACGTATCCTGCTCACGCAAGCGTGGCATACGGCATTACCAGCATTCGAGAACGTGGCGGTGGAGGAACCGGATGCCACCAAACCAGCCCCACAGAAAATGCGCCAGCGCTGGCAAGCGGATAAGCAAGGACAACTCTCCTACGGCGAGCGGCCGGAGCTCGACGCGCTGATGATCAACCGACCCGGCAATGAGCCGTATAATGGCAAGCCTTATGCATCGTTCAGCCCTGCAGAATGGCAGAAAATTGGATCATCCACCCACAGTTTTCGCGAGTACCTTAACATCAAGGCCCTACAGCTTAACCTGAGCTGGACCGACATCGCCCGCCTTGCCAACCGTGGGTTCACTGAGGGAATAACGGTTGAGCCCACAGATATTGCTAACTATGCGCGCATGTCCGGCAGACTCCCCGGCCCTGAAAAATTGGAAAGGCTGGTCAGCGCCTTCAATCCGCAAACCGGAGAAAAACTGTTAGGATTAGCCATCCAAAATCGGCTGATCATCATCGCTCATGCCCCCCACATGCAGGCGATAGGCAGGCAGTTATCGGAATTACCACGCGCCTATTGGCAGGCCGCCATTGACCATGTCTTGATGCAGCATCAGCAGTGGCAAAAGAAATACGCCGATACGTTTTGGGCAAAGGACATCCTACCTATCGAAACGCAGGCTGACTATTTCAAAGCCATGCGAAATCTGTTGGGCATTGCCGCCGACGAATTTAAGAAACTCGTACCCGGTGGCAGCAACGTGAGCTTGCTGGAAGACGCAAACTTCGCCGATCAACAACTCCGTCTGCGCAGCGATGCCATCGACTTCTACGATGCGCGGCAAGAAGCTATTCTGCAAAAGCATCCCAACGCCTTTCGATTCTTCAGTCGTGAAGTATTCGAGAATCCCATCTCGCCCATTTACCTACCGCCACGGCGAACGACGACACCCTCTTTCACCCCCGGAAAATATCCAGAGCTTGACAGGCTCATGGTCAACCGCCCCGGTGTCGCGCCATATAACGGCATGGCTTACGAATTGTTCGGCCCCGAGCAATGGCAAGATATGCGCAAGCGCACCCATAGCCTGCGCGAATGGCTTATTGTTTTCCGCCAAATCCATGATCTCACTCCGAGCGATGTCTGTGACCTGACCGGCATACCCAACGGAAGCTATAGTCACTTCGAAATGGGGGCCTCCTTACCCAGTCTGGAGAACCTGCAAAAACTCAAGCACCTGTTCGACCGTTATGACCCTAAAGCCGCCCGCGAATTCGATAATCTGATTATTTTTGACCGCTTGACGCTTCTCCGAAACGCCAAAGATATCGAAAAAATCGGCAATGAACAGACACAGGAGATGCCTCTCCAATATTGGAAAGCGGTGGTCGACGAACGCCGTCTGCCAAAAAAAGAATGGCAGGAAAAATATGGTAAAGAAATCTGGGCGGGCCTCATCTTCCCCATGACCGACCTCAGCGATTACTTCACCGCGATGCGTCGGTTGGTCAATAAAACGGCATATGATGTTGCTGGCGATATGGGTGTCGGTGCAGCGTATGTCATGGCATCGGAACGCCGACATTATCAGTATCCACAAAGCATCCTCAACCCAAAATTAATCAGTCACTACGAAAAGGAACTCAAGGCGGCGGGGTTGGGAGAATATTTCGACCAGCGCTTCTTCGATCGCCAATCGTCGCTATACCTGCCCTCGCACGGGGATGCCGAGGGCAATCCCATCGTGCAAGACGAACGCAGGCAAGCGGCCAAACCCATCCCCGGCCTTGAGCCCAGTTTTCTCGACCGCCTCAAGCGCGATGGTGTTCAGGCCATACCACCGAGTACGGAAGGTCACACCCCCATCACCGCTCAACCCACAACGGAACCCACCGTAAAGCCCGGCGAAGCGGTAGAACCTGCTAAAACCCCAACCAGAACCGGCCCACGGCCTCTCCCACCCCGCCGACCCCCCGGCAGGCCTTAAGCCTTAAATCTTCACAAAACTGTCACACTTCTCGGCACACGTAGCGGATTATAATGGCGACATGGCGCGCACACCACGCATCCCCGCATACCGCCCCGAATCGAAGGGACCGCAAAGCCACAAGGTGCTCGATGCGCTGGTCATGAACCGGCCAGACTCACCCTATGGCGGCGTCTCTTACCGAGATCTCGAGAGGGATCAGCTCAAAACCATTCTGAGTGAGACCCGTAGTTTTAGAGAGTTCATCACGGTGCATACCTTGCTGAAGGACTGGGGATGGCAGGACGTTGCGAACAAGGCCCACCGCAAAACGTTGAAAAACGTCGAGGGGGGAGCGATCGAGAAATGGGCCAAGGGATATTCGCTGCCCGACCATGTGCATCAAGGCGTACTGTTCAGAACCATGAGTCCGGACATGCGGACGAAGTGCGTCGGCATCCTCATCGAAAACCAGCTACTGGTCATCCGCAACCTAGCGGATGCGCGCGAGAAGGCAAAAATAGTCCGGGAAATGCCCGAGGAGTTCGCGCGCGCACAGATTGACCAACTGCTTCATCCGGAAAGCTGGATGACCGGCGAGCGCATTCACTGGGGACCGCTGATGTGGCCCATCACCACCCAGACGGACTATTTCAAAGCCATGCGGCAATTGCTTGGCCCGACACAGGACGAACTGGCACAAGAAACCGGTTTGGATCGCAATTTTATTGCCCAGATTGAGAACGACAACTTCAAGCAGCCGTTACACGCCGCACGCCAGCGCCTCATCCAACACTTCAAAGACGCGCAGGCAGAATATTTCGGATTACCATTCTTCGACGCATCGCGCTTTGACCCCAACAGCCCCAGCTACCTGCAACCCTTTTCTGGTGCGGATACAAAAAAACCGAAAGAACGTACCTACGCGCCAAAGGTTGATCGATTACCTTCGGTCGCCGAGTTAAAACAGGAAATCCACGATAAGAACATACCCGAACTGGCGCAGTTTGGTTACGTACTCAGTGCGCTGGTACAGAATATCGACGGGCCCCACGCCAACTTTGCCGCATTCTCAGTAGCCATCGGCCAATCCGATAATTACATGTCGCTTATCGCCAAACCCGATTCCAAAATCAACCCGACCAACATCCGTTTCAAAACCTATAAAGACCAGCTGCCCTTTAGCGACGACTACATCAATTATCTCAAAGAGCTGTACGATCTGTATGCGGGCATCAAAGCGGGAAGGAAATACGACCTGCGCGGAGACAATGCCCCGGGCGCTTTCGCCGAAGACCCGCTCTACGACTGGACATTGAAAATCAACAAGCGGCTTTCAAACCCCAACATATTCGACAACAATATGGAACGGTTAGCGCCAGCGCTAACCCTGACCAAACGCACCAATGCCGAACTTGGCCAGCAAGTAGTGACGATGGCGGATGTAAGGGCATGGCTTGCGGGAAAATCTGCGCCACCAACCATCGAAATTCACAGCGCGTTCATGGTGGCCATCCGATTGCCCTACACCCGTGAGGAATTCATCAACGACACACTGCAAGGACCGTTCGTACCCATGGCCCGGCTGCGTATGGAGATCGAGGCCGATTATAACAAAATCAAACACTTGCCTTATGCCAGGCAGAACATCCCCGGCCTTGAGCCCAGTTTTCTCGACCAACTCAAACGCGATGGTGTTCAGGCCATACCACCGAATACAGAAGGCCACACCCCCATCACCGGCCCATCACCCACCGAACCGCAACCCAAACCAGGTGAACACGTAAAGCCCGCCGAAACCCCAGCCAGAACTGGCTCACGGTCTCTCCCGCCCCGCCGACCCCCCATCGGCAAGCATTAACCCATCCAATCTTCATAAAACTGTCATACTTCTGACAAGAGATCCTGTTACAAGCATCGTATGCCAAGAGGAAATTCACAATATCAGGATCCCGAAGCCGTCCGCAGGCAATTGCTCGAAGCGCGACGCGAATGGACGCACGCCATCAAGAAGCGCGTGGATGAGGTCATTCCAAATCAGATCAGCGTTTCCTACACGGCACGTGAAGTCGAGCAAAAGCTTAACATTGAATTGCAGAAAAATGGCCTCGCCCCCGTACCGCCGAAAACGGTGGAAGGCTGGCTGCGGGGAATCGACGCACCAGAAAATGCAGCCGTGCATGATGCACTCATGGAAGCGCTGGGTATGAAGAAAATCGCGCCCGATTTGCGCGGTCAGGTACGTAACGACGCGCTCAAGCGACTGCCCATCGAAAAACTATTCTCCAAGTTCCAGCAAACACAGCACATCCCGGCGCGGGTTGAAGCGGCACCGGTTGACAAATCTAAACCCTACACCCCCCCCACACGACCGGGACGCATACCGACGGTCACGTTTGATGAGCCGGAGGCGATCAAGGAACGGCTGCCGCGCCTCAACACCACGCATGAATCCTACAAGGTGCTGGCGAGCATGCCGGAGCGGCGGCACGAGGTGGAACGCTGGTTTAAGGAAACCACCAATCCGAACGAGTATCTCGAATGCTATTTAGCGCTACACCCGGAACGTATACCGACGACATACGCCCAAAGTTTTCACTACTACCTAACGGTTGGTATCTGGCGGCAACAGGCACTGGATGCGATGAAAGAGCAAGTATTCAGCCGCCCGAATGACCCCGAAGCGTTTGCGGGCTTTGAAGACAGGGTCGTCGCCAGTACGTTTGTGCTCCATCACAACCCGAACATGATTGACTATACAGTCTCAGGCGAAAAATCACTGCCCCAGAAATACTATGAGGTGCTGCTGGACCGCCTGCTCATGCCAGAAAGCACATACAGGAAAAAATACAAAGGGCACGCGCGGGTGGATGATGTGCCGCTCCTAAACACCAAGATGGCCCACCTCGACGCCGTGCGCGGCATGCTACGTCTCGGTGGAAACGACTTAGCACAAGACCTTAATGTGCTCATCCATAGCAGCCACAGCGCCTGGGGACGCACCCAAACCCTTTATAGACGCCTGAAGGCAGGCGAACACGTCGATAAGGAAACAAAAAAGCTATTCGACAACGCTGCTGCCGAGTGGCTTGAAAAGATGCAGGCCGAACATCCTGAACTGTCTATTTATAAAAAAACCACCTTTGCGCGGCTGCCTACACATGTGGAAAAAGCGGCAAGCAGTATGGAGTTCAATAACACACGGGAATTTGTTGATCGCCCGCGCTCTGCGTGGGATCTTCCTCTTATCCGCCCCCACGACCAGAAATCACTCGCCGCGTTCAAGGATGAATTAGACAGGCAACCCATCGATACACGTGTCGGCCTGATCATTGATGCGTTGTGCCTGTCCCGAACTGCTCTGCATGAACGAAATCCCATAAGCTCCGGGCTACTCACCGGCTTGCGGGAGGGCAGCCGGTTCCCCGACGAAGTCGCGGTGCGCATACTGCGCGAGCACCTCGCCCTTTCATCGGACGAAGTGAAACTGCTCGAGGATTATATACTCATTCATATCGCCCGCTATCCCCGCATGAAACCCTATACACGGCAGGGGGGCGGCACACGTGTCGCTGGCCCCGCCTCCCACATCCCCGGCCTTGAGCCATCCATCCTCGATGATATCAAAACCAACGGCATCCCGCGCACGGGCGATGCGCTCCCGCCGCCGACGAATGGCGAACGCACCGCCATCACCGGCCCATCACCCGGCGAGCCGCAACCCAAACCAGGTGAACACGTAAAGCCCGCCGAAACCCCAGCCAGAACCGGCCCACCGCCTCTCCCACCCCGCCGACCCCCCATCGGCAGGCCTTAAGCCTTAAATCTTCACAAGACTGTCATACTTCTAGGCAAAGAAATGATTATACTGAACCCGCAACATGGCATTTAACGCAAAGAAATTATCTTTATGACCGCTACAAACGACGCCAAACCCGAACTGCAAGATCAGCAGACGATGCATAACCGCCGCCAATGGCGCAGCGCGTTTGAAAAACGTGCAAAAGAGGTGATCAAAAATCTCGTGAGCCGCACGGCAATGGAGAGGGAGATCGATCGCCGCGTGAACGAGCATCTGCCCGCAGCAAACAAAATCAAGCCCGGCACCGCAAGTGGCTGGCTTGAAGGAATCGACACCCCGGAGACAAAACAAATCCACGACGCGCTCATGCTCGCGCTTGAGATGCCCCCCATGTCGGATGCGCTGCGCGGGCAGGCACGCATCGACGCCGCCAAGCGCGGCCCCCTTGAAGCGACCTATGCCAAAATCACCCGCACCGCAATTCCGGTCATGCGCACCGAAGCGATGGTAAAGCACTCGGATAAGTCCCAGAATACGGATACAGTCATGGGATCAAGTAAGGAAGTGTTCCTCGATCCACCACAGCTGATAGGGCTGCGCCTCAATAAACTGCATGAGCCTTACTACGATCTGGCTGATGATCCGCGCCGCCGCGGCTTGGTGGAAGGCTGGCTGAAGCATACCCAAAACCCGGCAGAATATCTGGCGAGCTATGTTGCGCTGCGTTATCCAAGGGGAGAGCGCAGTCAGCATTACGGCAATATTACATATTTTAAGGCATATACTCGCGGCTCATATTTTCCAGATGGATCTGGCCTAGACAAACTCAAACAAGGCGTTTTTACCGGGGACGAAGCAGCATTCAACCACTACAAACAGCTTATGAAGAATGCCGATGCGATGCTTAAAGGAACCGGCACCACCACGGTGATAGGTGTGAAGAGCGACGCACCCCCTTCGTCAAGGGACGCCGAGCTATTAAGGAAGATGGGGTGGGGCGGATGGAATGCGTGGAATGACGTCAGCGCGCTGGAAGTGATTTTAAGAAAGGCGACGAGTCCGGAAGAGAGGCGGTCAATACGTCATATAAGATGGGAGTATAGGGATATTCCGATAATCCGCAGCCAAGAAGAATATTACCGAACAGCTATGAGGTTTGTCGAACTATGCGACCATAAAAACCACAGATATCTAAAGGATATCGCCGCGCGTTATAATGACAAAATGCAGCCGGAATTGGCTATGCTTGAGGTGAGCAGGCTGGCCAATAAGTGGTACCATCTCGAGTTCGACGAAGAAAAGTTTCTCAGCCTACCAAAAATTTCCACCGGCCTTCCGCACGAAGCCGTCGCCGCCGAAGCAAAACCCGGTATGACACCCTATGCCAGGAAGAACATCCCCGGCCTTGAGCCATCCATCCTCGATGATATCAAAACCAACGGCATCCCGCGCACGGGCGATGCGCTCCCGCCGCCGACGAATGGCGAACGCACCGCCATCACCGGTCCTGCATCTGGTGAGCACGACCCTAAACCCGGCGAGGTAAAACCCGGTGAAACACCGCACCCGCCGTCCGGACGCAACGGCCCACGACCTACACCGCCTCACCGCCCACCCATCGGCAAGCATTAGGGTTTATTTTTAGGAAGCGCCGCCTACGCTTCCGTCATGAGCTGCTGCTTGGCAGCGTCCCCCAGCTTGGCGAGCTGCGCGCGCAAGGTCGCAGCGGGGACCGCTTGACCGGCGGATGCCAGATCGCGTTCGACCTTCTCGATCACGTCTTCATCGCCGGGTTTTTCAAAGTCACTGGCGATAACTTCCTTGGCATAAGCCTCGGCATCGACGCCGGTTTTCCCCAGTTTTTCAGCCGCCCACAGGCCGAACAGTTTGTTGCGCCGCGCAGTGGCTTTGAAGCGCATTTCCTCGTCATGGGCGAATTTGGATTCGAAGGTGTTTTTGCGATCATCGAAAGTGGTCATGATAGCTCCAAGTTTGGGTGGACGTTTGACTTAATAGGACTTATGAATAGTGGCACGATAAGTCAATGCATGAACGCTATGAACGACGTCGAAACACATGCAACGCTGAAAGTGGGCACCATGAAACAGCCAATCTACGAAGGCAAAGCGAAAAAGCTATTTGAAGGACCGGAGCCGGGCACGCTCATCCAGCATTTCAAGGATGATGCGACCGCCTTCAACAATAAGAAAAAAGGCACCATCTCCGGCAAGGGGATTATCAACAATAAAATCTCCGAATTCCTGATGTCGCGCTTGAACGACATGGGCATCCCCACCCATTTCCTGCGCGGCCTCAATATGCGCGAACAGTTGGTGCGCGCGGTCGATATCGTCCCCATCGAAGTCATCGTGCGCAATTATGCTGCAGGCAGTTTTGCCGAGCGTTTCGGCGCCTTCGAGGGCGAAGCGCTGGGCTCGCCGCTCATGGAATTCTGCCTGAAGGACGACCGCCTCGGCGACCCCTTCATTTCCGAGGATCATATCTACGCTTTCGGCATCGCCCAACCGGACGAGATCGACGAAATCCGCCATTACTCGCTGCGCATCAACGATTTCCTCTCCGGCTTGTTTTACGCGCACGGCATTCGCCTTATCGACCTCAAACTCGAATTTGGCCGCTTCCTTGAAGGCGAGACCGAAATGATTATCCTCGCCGACGAAATCTCGCCCGACACTTGCCGCTTGTGGGACGTCACCACCAACGACAAAATGGACAAGGACCGCTTCCGCCGCGACCTCGGAAAAACCGAGGAAGCGTATCGTGAAGTCGCCCGCCGCTTAGGCGTGTTGCCTTCAGCCAGCGTGGTCGAAGCTGCGACCTTCGGCACCGGCAAACCAGAAAAAAGTATGAAAATAAAAGTGAAGGCGAAGCCTAAGAAGAAGTGACGCCCTTTGGCGTCATCCTCGGGCTCGTCCCGAGGATCCATGGATCCTCGCAACAAGTGCGAGGATGACGAAGTGAGGAGAAAATGAAAGCAAAAGTCCACGTAACCCTCAAGAACGGTGTACTCGACCCGCAGGGCAAGGCCATTGAATCGGCGCTCGACCATATGGGGTTTCGTGATGTCGGCGCGGTGCGCGTCGGCAAATATATCGAACTCGATTTAAAGGACACCAACAAGGAGAAAGCCCACGCCGCCGTGAAAGACATGTGCGAAAAACTGCTGGCCAATACGGTGATTGAGAAATACTCGGTGGAGCTGGAGTAGTTGCTGGTTGTTAGTTGCTGGTTGTTGGTCTAGAACTGCTAACAACCAACAACCAGCAACTAACAACCAGCCTTATGAAATCCGCCGTCGTCGTATTCCCCGGCTCCAACTGCGACCGGGATGTGTTCACCATCATGCAGCAGCATCAGATGGGCCCGAGCTACGTCTGGCATGGCGACGCGTCGTTGCCGGACGATCTCGACCTTATCGTGCTCCCCGGCGGCTTCTCCTACGGCGATTACCTGCGCTGCGGGGCAATGGCCTCCAAATCCCCCATCATGCAGGACGTGATTCGTTTTGCGAATAAAGGCGGCACGGTGCTCGGCATCTGCAACGGCTTTCAGGTGCTCACCGAATCGGGCCTGCTGCCCGGCACGCTGATGCGCAACAACCATCTGCGTTTCAACTGCAAGGAAACCACCCTACGCGTCGATGCCACTGACACGCCGTTCACGGCTCAGTACAAAAAAGGCCAGGTCATCAACCTGCCCATCGCCCATGCCGAGGGCAATTATTTCGCCGACGAAGCCACGCTCAATCAGCTCGAATCCAACAACCAGATCGTCTTCCGTTACGTCAACGACGACGGCAAGCCGACCGATGAATCCAACCCCAACGGCTCGCAGCACAATATCGCCGGCATCATGAATGCGTCGAAAAACGTGCTGGGCCTGATGCCCCACCCTGAGCGCCATAGCGACCCCGAGACCGGCGGTACGGATGGGGTGACGTTGTTTGCGTCGCTGCTCTCTAAACTAAACTAAAAAAATGGCCGGGGTTTTTAGGCCCCGGCCAAGTTGGCAAACCACGTTAAACTCTTAAGCGCCGCGACCCAGAGGGTTCATGGCACGAATATCTTGAATCGCCTGACTGACGGCAGATTCCGCATGCATCGCCTTGCTGATACTCTGGCTGATACCCGAGATGTTGGCGTGCTGGCTAAACAAACCCGAAAAATACTCTTCCGCATGCGGGATAAATTCATGTAATTCTAACTGTCCCATCAAATTGTGTGACGATCCCCAGAAACCTTTGACCTGCTTAAGGCTTACGCCACCAACTGCGGTTACATCTTCCCAAATCGACATCGCTAGCGTTCCATCCCTGTGCCGGGCGTACCTCGCCCTGTTGTGTTCTTTTTCCAATATAGCAGGGAAACGTTAAGGAGACGTTAACCTCCCCGAGGATTTAGCTAAAATTGTAGGGATTGGGGGATGGGGATGGGGATGGGGATGGGGAAAGAAAAGCCGCTTGCTCGGAGTCTGGCTCCCCCGCTTGCGGGGGAGCGGGATTTGCCCTTGCAAATCCGTGGGGGAATCTTCACTTCTCATTCCCCCACCGCCGACGCGCCCCAAGAGGTGCGTCGACTCCCCCGCCAGCGGGGGAGTCATGCACCGAGCAAGCGGCGCTCGTTGGACGGAGGCGTCGAATGGGTACGCCGCGTAGCGCGAAGCGCGAGCCTTTAGAGGGGCTGAAACGACAACAGTTTGTCGTTTCAGGGTAGCGGGGGCGCCGTTTACTGGCGCCCCCTGCGCACTTTAGCCAAACAAGCTACTTAACTACCGTCTTTACAGCCAGCGCATGCAGCACCGTGCCCATATCGGAACCAAAGGCAGCATAGACCATCTGATGCTGCTGGACCCTTGATTTTCCAGCAAAAGCGATGCTGGTCACGGTCGCCTGCCAATGGTCATTATCCCCTGCTAAATCAATGAGTTCAACCTCAGCATCCGGCATGACGGCCTTGATACGGCAGGTAATTTCCTCAGCGGACATGCCCATACATAACCTTCACAGAATGTTCACACTTCTCGCGCCTGAAATTGGCTATAGTGAAGTTATGGAACTATCACCACAGGAAAGATCACGGGTTTGGTGGCGCGGCGCGCTGAAGAGCGCAGTGAAAGGCATTCCACAAGGTTTGCTGCTGGGCGTACTCGGCTTTGCCTTGCTGGTCGGCGCTATCTATGGGCTCGCTGCCTTATTTCCGGTGACTGCCCTGGGCCTTGCAAGCTCATTTGGCCCGTTTGTATTCAGCACAGAAGCGATGACGATCATCAGCCCTCCATTAGGAAGTGGCATAGCTGCTGCGCTCCCTGCATTGGGATGGTCCATGCTCAACCCCCTGCCCGTGATCGCGCTGAATGCCGTGCTCACCATCGCCGGCAATTTCATCAGCGGTGGCAAAATCGCCGTCGGTGATTACCAGCAGCAGGTCGATCACGCCGCCAACAAGGAGCGCATCGGTCAGCTTGAGGCACGCGAGCGGGCGCTCGAAGAAGTCGTAGGTATGGGCCGCACATCACGCATCGCCCAATCGATTATCGCCCGGGGGCAACGCACGCGGACAAGTTTTGCCTCCGCCGAGGAATCTCGTGCGGTGGATACGGCGAACAATCCGTCGAAGATTATTCATTAATATCTCGAATGGGCACGTCGCGTAGCTGCGATGGCCGCAGCGAGCCGGAGTCCCATCACATTCATGTGATGGGACGAACGAGGGGGAGCGGAGCGGGGGCGACTTCGCCCCCCGCGCCGACAGGCGCCAAACTAACTACTCATATACCCCGGCAACCACGCCTCATTCACCTCATAAAGATGCTCGACCGGCACCCGCATCACATCCTCGACGATGAGAAGATCAGGAACCGTGGTGCCAAGATCATCAAACGGCAGGCCGATCTGATTGAAAGCAGTAAGCACGGTATCTTTATGTTCGCGCCTGATGGCGAGCACATAACGCGCCTGATCCTCGCCAAACGCGTAGGCAAAAAGCGGCAACTTGGTGATGAACCGCACTTGGACGCCGATGCGTTTTGGCAGGCACATTTCAGCGAGCGCGACGAGTAACCCACCGTCCGACACGTCATGGCAGGCGACAACGAGGCCTTTTTTAATGAGCTCCTGCACGATTTTCCCGTGATGTTTCTCAACGGCGAGGTCAACCGGCGGCGGTGCCCCTTCCTCACTCCCCGCGATTTCGCGCAGATAGAGCGACGAACCTAAATGCCCCTTGGTCTCACCAAGCACGATGACGGACAATCCCACTTCGGTAAATGCGGAACTGACGCGTTTATGGACATCCTCCAGCAATCCGACGCCACCGACGGCGGGTGTGGGCTGCACGGATTTTCCGTGCGTATCGTTGTAAAGTGACACGTTTCCGGAAACAACCGGGTAGGATAATTCGCGACACGCTTCCGCCATACCTTCGATGGCACCGGCGATTTGCCCCATCACTTCCGGCTTTTCTGGATTGCCGAAATTGAGGCAGTCGGTAATCGCAAGCGGCGCCGCCCCCACACAAATCAGATTGCGCCAGCTTTCGGCAACGGCTTGCTTGCCGCCTTCTTTCGGGTCCGCCTCGACATAACGCGGCGTGCAGTCGGTGGTGATCGCGATGGCTTTGTTGGTGCCATGCACGCGCACAATCGCCGCATCGCCACCGGGGCGGGCGATCGTGTCGTTCATCACCATATGGTCGTACTGCGTCCAGATCCAGCGCTTCGAGGCGAGGTCGGGCGTGGTCATGAGTGTGGCCAACGCCTGTCCTAAATCACGTGGCGCCTGCACATTCATCGCATCGATTTCCGGGCGTTTCGGCGTCAGGCTATAGGGTCGGTCATACAGCGGCGCTTTTTCGGTCACCGGCGCCACCGGAATGTCGCACACGGCCTCGCCATGCATCGTGAGCACCATGCGCCCGCTGTCGGTGAGCTGGCCGATGGTGGCGTAAGCAAGGCCCCATTTCTCGATAATCGCGTAGGCATCCTTCTCGCGCCCCGGCTGCACCACCATCAGCATGCGCTCCTGCGATTCGGAGAGCATGATTTCATACGGCGTCATTTTCTCCTCGCGCACCGGCACTTTTTCGAGCTGCAATTCGATGCCGAGTTCGCCCTTGCCCGCCATCTCGAGCGACGAACACGTCAAACCTGCCGCGCCCATATCCTGAATCGAGACGATCATATCCGTCGCCATTAATTCTAGGGATGCTTCGATAAGCAGCTTTTCGGTGAACGGATCGCCGACCTGCACGGTCGGGCGTTTTTCTTCCGAGTTCTCGTCAAACTCGGCCGAAGCCATCGTCGCCCCATGAATCCCGTCACGACCGGTTTTGGCGCCGAAATAAATGACCGAGTTGCCGACACCAGAAGCTTTGGAATAAAAAATCCGATCCTGATCGGCAAGCCCCACCGCCATCGCATTAACCAGCGGATTGCCGTTGTAGCTTTTGTGAAAAATCGCCTCGCCACCCACCGTTGGTACGCCCACACAGTTACCATAGTGGGCGATGCCGGAGACCACCCCATTCACGATATGCCGCGTTTTGCCGTTCCCAGGTTCGCCGAAACGCAGCGAATTCATCAACGCAATCGGCCGCGCGCCCATGGTGAATACATCGCGCAGAATGCCGCCGACGCCGGTCGCCGCGCCCTGAAACGGCTCGATGAAGCTCGGGTGGTTATGGCTTTCCATTTTGAAAATGACCGCCTGATTATCGCCGATATCAACCACGCCGGCATTCTCGCCCGGCCCGCAGATGACCTGCTTGCCCGTCACCGGGAACAGTTTCAACCATTTGCGCGTGGTTTTGTACGAGCAATGCTCGCTCCACATCACCGAGAATATCCCGAGTTCCACCAGATTCGGTGTGCGCCCCATAATATCCACCACGCGCTCATATTCGTCGTGCGTGAGGCCGTGATCCGCGATCACCTGCTTGGTGATGGGCGACGGGGCTTCGGTGCGTTTGGCGGCAGTGTTCATAAGTGCTAGTCGCTAGTGCTAGGAATATTGACGTTATGGCATCGCCAACGCAACGAAGCAAATTCAATTTCTTTTAGCACTAGCACTAGCGACTAGCACTTATCTACCCTTGCATCTGCCGCCATTAGTTTCTACATACCTCCCACAAAGGAGATCACGAATGGACACCGTTACCGCCCGCATCGAAGCCGACATCAACAGCAACGACATCGTGCTCTACATGAAGGGCAGCAAAAAACTGCCGCAATGCGGGTTTTCCGCCACCATCGCCGCGATATTCGAACGCTTAGGCATCGCCGACTACAAAGATATCAACGTATTGGCCGACCAGGAAGTCCGCGAAGGGATCAAGACCTACGCCAACTGGCCGACCATCCCGCAGCTTTATATCAAGGGCGAATTCATCGGCGGCTGCGACATCGTCCGCGATATGTTCGAATCCGGCGAGCTGCAGGCCCTGCTCAAGGAAAAAGGCATCGCCTTCAAAGAAGCCGCGGCGTAAGTCTCCCAGAGCTGGCAGTTCCAGCCTCGCGTAGCCGCGATGGGCGCGGCGAGCCTTCAGAGGGGGAGTGGTAGCGGGGGCGCCTTCGCCCCCCCCTCTTAACCAACGCTGTCACAAAAGGTTCACAATCGTTAACAGCGATTTCTGCTATACTTCACTCGTAAGTAAGGGAGGAGTCCATGGCCAACCAACTCGAACCCACGAAGCAGGCCTCCGTACAACCGTTTCAGCCGATACGTTATGCCACCGATGCCCAAAAGCAAGCCGCGATCAACGACGCCATTCAAAATGACCCCGATGTTCAGGAATGTTTCCGTAAGTTCCGAGGCACCCGCGCACGCAACTGTGCGGCCAGTGAGATCGAACTGAATCTTGCCGCCCAAGGCATTTTGCTTAGCCCAGCCAGCGCATATGACGCTGCCGGTGAGCGCGCCCAGGGTTATTGGCGGAATAGGAAAAGACAAGCCGCGCGATAAAACCCTAACTAACGCCCCTTGCCGGTATCTTTCGTCTGGCCGGGCTGTTCTTTCTGCTTGATGACATTGGCGTTGAGCCCACCCAGTTCGCGTTTATTCTGCAACTCCATTTGCGCCAGCACGCCGCGCTCGGCCAACTGCTCGCCGATATCCTTCACCTGCCCCTCGATCTTCGGACGCATGCTGAACACCTCGCGGATTTTGCGCAGCGTTTCCTCCGACATCAGCCAGATAAGCCATTCCATGAAGATATTGTGTTGGCGCGCCGCCTCCTGACGCCTGCTCGCCCCGAGATATTTATCGAGCTCGCTTTCCTTCTCCGCCGCCCGCTCCTTCAACATCTCGCGCAGTTTGTCGATGATGGCGAGGCGCACCACATCCGGCTCGCCGTCGAGCAGTTTGGCCAGTTCGATATCGGTGTTCTGCTCGCCGCGCGCAATCGCCTCGATGAGCTTAACGATCTCCTCCATCTTGTCCGCAAGGAGGGCATCCATCGCTTGGCTGTCGATTTTCCGCGCCGAATCCTTCTTGGCAAACGGATTGTATCGCAAATCATGTTTCATGCAGGTAGTTTAGCATAGTCCGGCGTCAGGGCGAAAGCTGGAATCCATCTTCTCGTCACCCCGTCGCATGACGGGGTCCGCACCGGATGCCGTCATACGATGGCATGACAATAAAAAAGCCCCGCAGTTTCCTGCGAGGCTTTTTATTTCGACATTCCCCCGCGCAAGCGGAGAACATGGATCCCCGCCTTCGCGGGGATGACGTAATTCATTATGGCGAGGCAGTGGCTAGGCGTGACCGCGCGCAGGGAGGGAATGTACAGTGAAGTACATGACCGACTGAGCACGGGCACAACGACGCCAATGTCCGCCAGAATGAATTACCTGGAGTAGAACTCGATCACCATGTTGGGTTCCATTTTCACCGGATACGGAACATCCATCAGTTTCGGTGTGCGGCGGAAGGTCGCTTTCACCGCCTTCTCGTCCATCTCGATATATTCCGGCGGTTCGCGCTCGGGCGATTGCATCGCTTCGAGCACCATGGTCAGCTGGCGCGAGGATTCCTTCACCTCGATCACATCGCCTTCTTTCACGGTGTAGCTCGAGATATTGACGCGCTTGCCGTTCACTTTCACGTGGCCGTGATTGACGAACTGGCGGGCGGCGAACACGGTCGGCACCACACACATACGATAAATCACCGCATCCAGACGGCGCTCGAGCAGCCCGATAAGGTTCTCCGAGGAGTCGCCCTTCAGGCGGCGTGCTTCGGTATAAATTTTACGGAATTGTTTTTCCGTGATGTTGCCGTAATAGGCCTTCAGCTTCTGTTTTTCTTTCAGCTGTTTGCCGAATTCCGAGATTTTCTTCTTGGCCTGGCCATGCTGACCGGGACCGTAGGAACGGCGGTTGACTGGGTCCTTGGCGCGGCCCCAGAGGTTCTCACCAATCCGGCGAGAAATTTTGTACTTCACGGCATGACGTTTCGACATGCTTTACTCCTTCAACAAAATCCTATCCTCAGTGACGGGTAAAAACCCCATGGAACCTTCCGGACGAGGAGGATATGCGCTCGGCCCCGAAAGGGAGCCGGAACATAGCGATTTTGCTTGGGCTGTCAAGGAAAACAGCCTCAAAATTTTGCCCGCGTAGCCGCGGCCAGCGGCGAGCCTTTAGAGGGGGAGCGGTAGCGGGGGCGCCTTCGCCCCCTGCGCCGACAGGCGCCACATAAAGAAAGGCCCGCTTTCGCGGGCCTTTCCCTCGTGGCGTGGTTTGCCAACGTCTTAACTGATGGTCGCCTGCCCCTGCTGGGCGGACTGGCGGGCCTGTACGGCATCGGCAAAGCCACCTGCCGGGCCACTACTGCCCTTCATACGGGATTCCATGGCGGCGTATTCCTGCGGCGATACCGCGTTCATATAGGGGCTCTGCATCGCCGCGCTCTGTTGTAGTGCCTGAAGTCGTGTGGACTGCTCGGCGCTCCGGCGCGATGAACTGCTCCACCACATCGTACCGCCGACAAGGGCGGCACCACCGGCCAGAATCGGATGGGCCTTCGCTACACGTACACCCCATGCGGTCGCATTTAACGCAACGACGACCGGTTTTTTGGCGACCCATACAGCACCGTTTCCGATGCCCTTAGCACCGCCTTTAACGGCTTCTTTGAAACTAAACCCTATGGCGCGGAGAGGTGATGTAACGAGATTGCCTAGACCAGTAGAAAGGTTCCTTAAGTAGCCCCCATTCACAACGCGTTTACCCCAAAAAGCATTAACGATTTCTCCAGTAGTGCCTTTGAACCAGCTAGCGCGCTCAAATTTTGCAGCCTTCGCCACCGGATCCTTGATGGCCTGGAGTATCCCTTTTCCTGCTTCTGTTATGCTATTTCCCATAATCTTATTCGTTCCTTATGACCGCTGTAACTGCATCTGATTAAGCTTGCCTTGATATTCCGCCGAGTCGGCCTGAATGCGCGAACCGGCCTGATTGAAGCGCGGGTCGGCGATGATGACCGCCTGCGGTTGCTCCATCGCCGTTTGCGCCTGAATAATTTTCGCCGCCGTACGCTCACGCTCCACCCGGCGCGATGCGCTCACACCACCACCGACGGCACCGGCGGCGGTAGCAAGCGGTGCTACGACTGTTGAGCCCCCAACGCCTAAAACAAAGCCCGCGATTCCGCCACCGATCGCTAGAAGAGGCGCTTCTGCAAATATCGCTCCAATCGAAGTGAAGAACGCACCCAAAGAAGCAGTGCTGATACTGGGAAGTACCGCAACAAGCGCCGGCAATCCCCACGCACCGAGTGCGGTCATGCCGATAATAAACGCCGCAGTGCCCAGAATTCCCCATTTAAATCCACCCCATGCGGCACCGCCGACAGTGGAGGCAGTCGCACTGCCGGATGTGTGATCAATCGGTGTAATATCTCGTGCCATAAAAACTCCTAAAGGGCTTTTCCCTTACCCTCATAATACCACGAAAACACCCTGATAAAAGTGAAGGTTTTGTGACAGTTTAGGGCTAGTCGCTAGTGCTAGTCGCTAGGAAGAAACACAAAGATACTAGGCTTTTGTCGATTATGACAGTTTCATGAACGTTTGGTCTTCTCTAGCACTAGCACTAGCGACTAGCACTACAATCCCCGCCCCTGGCTGCCACTATTACGCTCGGCCTCGATACGCTCCTGCCAGTCACGGCTGGTTTCGAGATATTGCAACCGATCCATGTTGTAAGAATCCGCCTTGCGGTGATGGTTGTAAAGGTCACGGTAATTAGGCCGATGGCCATGGCGTATCTGGCGCTCTTCTTCCTTGATGGCCAAATCATCGGCATATTTCTCGCGGCGCTGTTCGCGCTGCACGCTTTTCACGCCACCGGTTAAAACCCCCTTCGTACCCAGAAGGGCCGCACCACCGAGAAACCCGCCAAGGGCGCCAGCCATAACATTCGTCAGCAACAGGCCCGAGGAGAAGGCTTCATAGCCCATGGCGATTAGGCCTATACTCGCTCCCGCCCCTAGAAACATAGGCAAATACGCGAGGGCAATGCCCGCCACCGCCCCCCAATATAATCCTTTGCGACCACCGCTGGCGATGCCGTCGAGCGCGCCTTTGAGCGTGCCGCCGATAAAGGTAAAGCCGCGACGCACTGGCCGCGCGGCATCGTTCTGCAACCGCTGGGGTTCGATTTTCTCGGGCTTGGCGCGCGCTGCAGGTGCAGACGGCGCAACAGGAGGAGGGGCTGCGGTCCTCGCATCCTTTGAGATTCCATTGATCTGGTCGATATCGGCCATAGTTTTATCCAGCTTAAGTATACCCTCAAATGGGGCTGAGATTTGTGAATCTTTTATGAAGATAGCGTCAAGGTCGGTTGCCCTCACCCAAAATCCAATAGGTGGATTTTGACCTCTCCCGGTGGGAGAGGTGTATCCGCTGGCGCGGATTGGCAGAAAGAAGCAAGAACGGGCGGCTTGCTTACCTCTCCCACCGGGAGAGGTCAAAATTAGCCACTTGGCGAATTTTTGGTGAGGGGTACTTCATTCTATTCTAATA
>JANNSK010000080.1:0-14114 GCA_031402515.1 Alphaproteobacteria bacterium
CCCCCCGCAAGCGGGGGGAGTGATTAGGTACGCCGTGCACGCGCAACCCCTCCGAGACAATCTCACCCACGGTCATCCGCGGATTGAGGCTGGAATAGGGGTCCTGAAACACGATTTGCAATCCGCTTCGCAACGCCCGTAATTTCTTCTGCTTCATCGTATCGATACGCGCACCCATGAACAGAATCGGCCCATCGCTTTCAATGAGTCTGAGCAGGGCAAAGCCGAGCGAGCTTTTGCCCGATCCTGATTCACCGACAATGCCTACCGTCTCACCTTCGCGCACCCGAAGTGACAGTTTTTCTACCGCCTTCACCACCCGCAGCGTGCGGCGAAGCACGGAGCTTTTGATCGGGAAGTGGACCGACAGACCATCGGTCGAAAGCACCTCTTTTGCCGCCTTTGGAATGGGCGCGGGATTGCCCTTGGGCTGCGCGGCAAGCAGCATTTTCGTGTACGCATGCTTCGGTTTACCAAATACCTGTGCCACTGTGCCGGTTTCGACAATGTCACCAGCCTGCATCACCGCCACCTTGTCGGCGATTTTTTTCACTACGGTGAGGTCGTGCGTGATCAGCAGCACGGCCATGTTCTTTTCTTTCTGCAGTTTCTTCAGCAAGCGCAGCACCTGACCTTGCAGCGTCACATCGAGCGCGGTGGTGGGCTCATCGGCAATCAGTAAATCCGGATCGTTGGCAATCGACATGGCGATCATCACCCGCTGACGCTCACCGCCCGACAACTCATGCGGATAGGTATGCGGACGGTCTTTAAGGTAGCCGAGCTCGACCTGCTCATACAGCGCTTCGATGCGTTTCGCGAAAGGCTTGCCTTTATGGTGGATCTGATAGGCCTCAATCAGCTGGCGGCGCACGGTATGGAGCGGATTGAGCGAGGTCATCGGCTCCTGAAAAATCATGCCCACACGGTTGCCGCGCAGTTTGGCAACCGATGTTTGCGTCACGGTTTTTCCGTTGAAGCTGACTTTGCCATCAACCATTGCCTCGGCGGGAAGCAGCCTCAACACCGACAGTGCGGTGAGGGTTTTGCCCGAACCCGATTCGCCCACCAGCGCCAGCATCTCGCCTTTTTTAAGTTCAAGCGATACGCCGCGCACGGCATGGGTGGCCATGTCGCCATGACCGAAACGAATACTAAGATTCTTGATATCGAGGAGGGTCATAGATTATTCCCATCGTTGCTGGGTATTGGTTGTTGGTTGTTGGGATAGAAAAAAACCAACAACCAACAACTAACAACTAACAACGTCCTTATCATTTCACCCTCGCCGTGTAGATTTTTCTTGGATTAAACGCGTCTCTTACCGCTTCGCCGACGAACAGCCAGAGCGAGAGCATCGTCGCCAACACGAAGAAGCCGATAAGCCCGAGCCACGGCGATTGCGGATTGTTTTTGCCTTGCGCCAGCAGCTCGCCCAGCGAGGGCGAACCGGAGGGCAATCCGAATCCCAGAAAGTCGAGCGAGGCGAGGGTAGTCACCGCGCCCGTAATGAGAAACGGCAGGAAGGTGAATACCGAAACCAGCGCGTTGGGCAGCACATGGCGGTAGAGGATGGTGAATTCGCCGACACCTAGGGCACGGGCGGCGCGCACATAGTCGAAGTTCCGCGCGCGCAGGAATTCGGCGCGCACGACATCGATCAGCGCCATCCATGAAAACAGCAGCATCAATCCAAGAATCCACCAGAAGCTGGGCGTGACCATCGACGATAAAATGATGAGCAGGAAAAGCACCGGAATGCCGTGCCAGATTTCGATAAAGCGCTGCATGAGCAAATCGATCCAGCCGCCGAAATAGCCCTGGATGGCACCGAGGCTGATGCCGATGACGCTCGAGATGCCGACCAGCACCAGCGCGAACACCATCGACAGGCGGAAACCATAAAGCCCGCGGGCAAGCACGTCGCGCGCCTGATCGTCGGTGCCGAAAAGATTGGTGAGGTTGGGCGCCGACGGCGCACGCGCCACCTGGAAATTAATCGAGGAATAATCAAACGGGATAAGCGGCCTTACCATCCAGCCATGCGCGCTGATTTCTTTCACCACCCACGGATCGTTGTAATCGGCCTCACTTTCAAGTTGGCCTCCGAATGTGTCCTTCTCGATATAGGTTTTGAAAATGGGGAACAGAAGCTGGTCTTTATACTTCACCAGAATCGGCTGGTCGTTGGCAATAAATTCGGCAAACAGGCTGAGCGTGAATAGCGTGATCAGAACCCAGAAAGAGAGATAGCCGCGGCGATTGGCTTTGAAGACTCTCCACCTACGGTGTGAGATAGAATTTGTGACAGGGTTCTCGCCTTCACTTGCCACTTGCCACTTGTCACTTGTCACCTTTTTCATGCCCCCCTCCGCTCGAAATCGATGCGCGGATCGATCAGCATGTAAGTGATGTCGCCGATGAGTTTGAGCAGCAGGCCGAGCAGCGTGTAAATGTAAAGCGTGCCGAACATCACCGGATAATCACGCGACAGGGCGGCTTCAAAACCGAGCAGCCCCAACCCGTCGAGCGAGAAAATCACTTCGATCAGCAGGGAACCGGTGAATAAAATCGCCATGATGGCGCCGGGTAAACCTGCGATCACAATCAGCATGGCGTTACGGAAGACGTGGCCATAGAGCACCCGACGTTCGGCAAGACCCTTGGCGCGCGCCGTCATCACATAGTTTTTTGAGATTTCCTCGATGAAGGAATTTTTGGTGAGCAGGGTAAGCGAGGCAAAGCCGCCAATCACCATCGAGGTAATGGGCAGCACCAGATGCCAGAAATAATCGAGGATTTTTCCGCCCCAGCTTAATGTGTCCCAACCTTCCGAGGTCAGTCCGCGCAAGGGGAACCATTGGAAATAGCTGCCGCCAGCGAAGAGGACGATGAGCAGCACGGCGAAGAGGAATCCGGGGATGGCCTGGCCGACAACAATCGCCGCGCTCGTCCACACATCGAAGCGCGTTCCGTCGCGCACGGCCTTTCTGATGCCGAGCGGAATTGAAATGAGATAGACGAGCAGCGTCGTCCACAGCCCCAGCGAAATCGACACCGGCATTTTCTCGAGCATGAGGTCGGTGACTTTGCGGTCGCGGAAGAAACTATCCCCGAAATCGAACTGCAGGTAATTTTTCAGCATGTTCCAGAAACGCTCCGGCGCCGGCTTGTCGAACCCATATTGTTTCTTGATGTCTTCGATCAAATCCGGGTCGATCCCTTGCCCGCCACGATAGGCGGAGAGATTGCCGCTCTGCTGCATGGAGCCCACATTGGCCCCGCCGAAATCGGTGCTGGGTCCCGATACGCGCGCGCTGCCGCCGCCCGCCGCACCCGGCGTGGTCAGCTTGACGATCATCTGCTCCACCGGACCTCCGGGCGCCGCCTGCACAATGATGAAATTGATGAGCAGGATACCCAAGAGGGTAGGAATCATGAGCAACAAACGCCTGAGAATATAACCCGTCATGGCGTGCCTCCGGCACGTGGCAAGTGATAAGTGGCAGGTGGCAAAGAAGATTCTTCACCTGTCACTTGCCACCTGTCACTTGCCACATCTTTTGCCCACCAACTATCCAGCCCGATTGCGTAAGAGGGCGTGACTTCCGGCCGACCGAATTTATCCCAATAGGCCACGCGCCAGGCAGACAAGTACCAATGCGGGATCACGGCATGTTCCCATAGTAGTGCGCGGTCAAGCGCCTGGGCAGCGGGCTTGAGCACGTCGATGGTTTTGGCGCGGACGATGCGCGTCACCAGGTCGTCAATAACGGGGCTCTTCATCCCACCCAGATTCTGGCTGCCTTCGGTGTCCGCCTGCGAAGAATGCCAGAAGCTATGTTGCTCGGTGCCGGGGAAAAATACGCCCTGATTCCACCAGATGGAAATAATATCGAAGTTCCGTTTATCGACGCGCTTCTGGTACTGCGATTCATCGACATAGCGGAAGCTGGACTCAATCCCGAGCTTCTTCAGGTTCTTTCTCATGATGCCGATGACACGCTCGAAGGTCCGTTGCATCATCAGGAATTCCACCGTCAATTTCTCGCCGGTTTTGGCATGCACCCGCACCCCGTCCTTCATCACCCATCCCGCCTCATTGAGCAGCTTCTGCGCTCGGATAAGATTGTCGCGCGCGTAACCCGAGCCGTCGGTCTTGGGCACCTCAAAGCGGGCGCAAAAAAGCTGGTAGGGAAGAAGACGCTCGTGCGGCCTGAGCAACGCCAGCTCTTTTCCTTGCGGTAAGCCGCCCGCGGCAAATTCTGTATTCTGGAAGAAACTATGGGTGTGTTCGTAGGCGTTGTAGAATAGCGTCTGGTTCATCCACTCAAAATCCATGGTGATACCGATGGCCTCGCGCACCCGGCGGTCGGAGAATTTTGTCTGGCGCTGGTTAAACAAAAACGCCTGCATGCCGCGGGGAATTTTATGCGCGATCGTGGTTTTGATAATGCGCCCATCCTTAACGGCAGGAAAATCATAGGCGGTGGCCCAGTTGCGGGCGATATATTCCTCGTAGAAATCGAACTGGCCGGACTTGAATCCCTCTAATGCCACCACATCGTCGCGATACACATCGATGCGAATCGCATCAAAATTATTGAGTCCCTTCTGCGTCGGCAAATCCTGCGCCCAGTAGTCTTTCACCCGCGCGTAGGTGATGGAGCGCCCGGCATCGATCGCTTTGATGCGGTAGGGACCGGAACCGACCGGCGGCTCGAGCGAGGTTTTATCGAAAGCAACGCGTCCGTAATAATGTTTGGGCAACACGGGCATGGATGCGGCGATCAGCGGTAATTCGCGATGCTCTTTATCGTCGAAATGAAATCGCACTTTGCGCGCACCAAGTTTCTCTACCGAACCGATAGGCTTGTATAATAAACGGTAGGCCGGATGGCCTTTGGTTTTGAGCGTGTCGAAACTGAACACGACATCGTCCGCCGTGATGGCTGTACCATCATGCCAGCGGGCTTTTGGGTTGAGTGTGAAGTCGGCATAGGAATGATCTTTCGCCAGCGCAATGTCATTGGCGATCAGCCCATAATAGCTTTGCGGCTCGTCATAGGAGCTCACCATTAATGGCTGGAACAGGTAGGCGGATATACCGGGCGCTGCCACTCCCTTGATGATGAACGGGTTGACGCTGTCGAAGCCGCCGGTATAGGAAAGCCGAAACTCCCCGCCCTTGGGAGCGCCCGGGTTGACGTAATCGAAATGCTGGAAGTCGGGCTTGTACTTCAGCGCACCAAACAGCGCGATGCCATGCGCAGCGAATGCAGGAAAAGCACCCGCACAAAAAACGATCGAGAGCGCTACAGCGAGTTTAGCTCGCATCCGCCTTCTTCCACGGACCGCCTGCGGCGCTTTGCTTCTTAATCTGGTCAAACACGGTGAGGGCCTGCGCCACCATCGATCCCGTATCGTGTGCGTTGGCAGGTAGCAACATGGTGGTTGAGTGCTTGGCGAGCTTCTCGAACGCCGTCACATATTGCTCAGCAACCCGCAGGGCGATGGCTTCTTCGCCGCCCTTGCGTGAGATCGCCACGGCAATGAGCTCGATGCCCTTGGCGGTAGCCTCGGCAACGGCGATGATGGCTTCCGCCTCCCCCTTGGCGCGGTTCACCTGATCGGTGAGCGCGGCTTCGGAGTTGAGTACCACTTCCTGTTTCTGACCCTCGGCCATATTGATTTTCGATTGGCGCAGGCCTTCGGATTGCAAAATCTCCGCGCGCTTCTGGCGTTCGGCGGCGACCTGCAATTCCATCGCTTTGAGCACCGTGGCCGGCGGGGTGATGTTTTTGATTTCATACCGCATGCACTGGATGCCCCAGGTTTGTGACGCCTGGTTGATGGCGTGCACGATATTGGCGTTGAGCGTCTCACGCTCCTCGAAACACTGGTCGAGCGAGAGCTTGCCGATTTCCGAACGCATGGTGGTTTGGGCGAGCTGCGAGACCGCGTAGATCGGATCGGACACGCCGTAGGAGGCCTGCACGGGATCGATGATACGCAGATAGAGCATGCCATCCATCATCATCGTCACGTTGTCGCGGGTGATGGCGGGCTGCTCCTGTACCTCGTAAGCGAATTCCTTTAACGAGTGGCGGTAGGCCACGCGCTCGATGAAGGGGATGAGGATATTCAGGCCGGGCTCGAGCTTGCGATCGAAGCGGCCGAGTTTCTCGATAATCCATGCCTGCTGCTGGGGCACGATCTTGAGGCCCTTGAATATAACAAGGATGCCAGTGAAGCCGATGATAAACAGAAATGTTGAGCCGAACATAGGATTCTCCTCTCAGAGCGTCATTCTCGCGCTTGTCGCGAGAATCCAGATGGATCCTCGGGACGATCCCGAGGATGACGAGGTTTAGTTTTTTGCCACCACCGTCAGCACATTGCCATCGACCGCGACGACAGTCACGATAGCACCTTCTGCCAATTCGGCAACAGCGCCTTCTTGTAGCCGCGCATGCATCGTAGTGCCGGACCATTTCACCTGGCCCTTTTTCCCCGGCTTCAGACTACCGATAACCGAAGCTTCCGTGCCGAGGATGTTGGAATATTGTGGCGCATTGGGATTCACCCGCCAGGCTTTGAGCTTTTTCCATAGCAGCATGGCAAAAATCGAGGTCGAAATCAGGAATACTGCGCCCTGCATGGTGGTGTCGGTATCGCTGATAAAACCAAACTCCACCACCACGCCGGTGATAATGGCGCCGAGGCCGGCGAATAGGAATCCGATGCCGGGGAAGGCCATCGCCTCCGCGGCTAACAGCGCGGCGCCGACGATGAGCCAGACAATCGAAATCGACATAAAGGCCTCCTAATGTTTGGCAGCCGCGCCCTTACTTTCAGCCGCGGGCACTTCGGTAGCGGCGGGCGCAGGGGCCACCGTCACCGGTGGCAGCGGCAGATTACCACCTTGCGAGTTGATATACACGATCAGATTGGCGCGGTCCTGATCTTTCGCAGTACCCCCATAAGACATGATCGTGCCCGGCGCGAATTTGGCGGGTTTCCATTGGAATGCATTCATCGTATCGAAATTCCAGCTTTTGTCCGCATGCGCCTGCAAGCCCTTGGAATAGGAGAATCCGGCATGCGAGGCGATCTTGCGGCCCATGACGCCCCATAGCGCCGGGCCTACTTTGTTGGCCCCACCATTGTTGATATCGTGGCATACGGTGCATTTTTTTGCGAAATAATCCTTACCCGCATTGGCATCTGCCGAAGCGTAAAGCGCCGAAATATCCGGCGCGCCCTGCGGAGAAGCCACGCCCCCCGCCACTTCCTCAACCACGTCGATTTTATAGCCGCGATGCGCCTCACCATGTCCACCTGCATGCTCGAAATGCCCGACATACAGAAGCTCGCTGGCCTTGCCCACCACCATTCCAATGAGTCCTGCGAGTAATACAGCGGCGGCAACTTTGTTCAGGTTAAGATCGGACATGCGCGACTCTCTTCAACGGTGTTGTATTTTTTTCGACGGAAGGTATAGACGAAATACGTGCCGTAGGCTGCGGTTAGCATAGGCACTTTGCTGCCGCAACATCTTCGTCAAAAACAAGGGGCTTGTTATCCATGAATCCATTGATAGTGATACCCGCGCGCATGGCCTCTACAAGGCTGCCCGACAAACCGCTGGCGATGATCGGCGTCAAGCCGATGATCGCACATATGCTGGACCGCGCGCGCGAAGCCGGCATTGGCCCCGCCATTGTCGCCTGCGACGGGCCCGCCATCGCTAACGCGGTGGAAAAGGAGGGGGGCCAAGCCATCATCACCGACCCTGACCATCCCTCAGGCTCCGACCGCGTATGGGAAGCGGTGAAACTGTATGACCCAGCGGGCAAGTACGACATTATCATCAACCTCCAGGGCGACGTGCCGACGCTGGAACCGCATTTGCTCAGAGAACTCCTCAAGCCGCTTCAAGATAAAAAGGTGGATATCAGCACCCTCATCGCCAAGATTACAGACTTCGCCGAGGTTACGAATCCATCGGTGGTAAAAGCCATCGGTGATTTCAAGGGCGGCCATGGCCGCGCCGAGAACTTCTCCCGCAGCGCGCTGGGCGGGGCGCCACATTACCACCATATCGGTGTCTATGCCTATCGGCGCGAGGCCCTGAAGAAATTCGTATCGCTGCTACCGAGTGCACGCGAAAAATCAGAAAAGCTCGAACAATTGCGCGCGCTCGATAACGGTATGCGTATTGACGCGGTACTGGTCGATACCGTACCGCTCGGGGTCGATACGCCGGAGGATTTGGAAAAGGCGCGGAAGATAATTGGTGACAAGTGACAGGTGACAAGTGACAGGTTGGGCCTTACCACTTGTCACCTGTCACATACCACCTGCCACGTTTGAGGAGACTCATGAGCAAGAAACCCTACCACGTCATCGCCATCGGCAACGCGATTGTCGATGTGCTGTCTTTCTGTCCGGAAAATTTTATCACCGAGCAGGGGATGAAAAAAGGCACGATGTGCCTCATCGACGATCAGCGTGCCGAATCGCTGTACGCGGCGATGGGCCAATCCACCGAAGTGTCCGGCGGTTCCGCCGCCAATACGCTGGCCGGACTTGCCTCGCTCGGCGCACGGACGGCGTTCATTGGCAAAGTGTCGGATGACCAGTTGGGGAAAATCTTCCGCCATGACCTCACCGCCACCGGGGTTGAGTTCACTACACCGGTTGGAACGTCGGGTAACCCCACTGCGCGCTGCCTGATTTCGGTCACGCCGGACGGCCAGCGCACCATGAACACCTATCTCGGCGCGGCAGGCGAAATCCACGCCAGCGATCTTGATTCCGCCCCCATCGATAAAGCGCAGGTACTGTATGTCGAGGGCTATCTGTGGAACCTCCCCGTCACCAAAGAAACGCTGAAAAAATCATTCACCCTCGCCAAACACCACGGCACCAAAATCGCTTTCACCGCCTCGGATACATTTTGTGTCGAAGGCGCGCGCGATGAATTCCTGCATATGATCGCCCATGATTTTGACATCCTCTTTTGCAACGAGGCGGAAGCACGAGCGCTTTATCCGGGTAAGGATTTTCCGGCGGTACTCAACGCGCTTAGTAAACTCTGCGCCCTCGTCGCCGTCACCATGAGCGAGAAGGGCTCGCTCATCATGAAGGGCGAGGAGCGGATTCATATCGAAGCGCTTCCCGTGCGCCAGGTTATCGACACGACCGGCGCCGGCGATCTCTATGCGGCGGGATTCCTCTACGGCTTGACCCACGGCATGGAGCTTGAAGCCTGCGGGCGTATCGGCACCGCCTGCGCCTCGGAAATCATCACCCACTTAGGCGCCCGCGCTCAGAAGCCACTCAAGCAGTTGATTGCATGAACGTTGATTCTTTCAAATTCCTGATCGTTGCGGGTTGTTTCTTCATCTCGCTCGGCGTGATAGAAATTATCGACAATCGGCCCTTTGCCAAATGGCCGCATTTACAAAAATACGAACGCATTTCCAGTGCTGACTTTCACTACAGCGACGGAGCCTATAGGATTGGAACCATATCCGTTGAATCATTTAAATACGGACGGCTTAGATTCGGTGGCACCAAACTCTGGAGATTTGGCGAATTAAGTCTCGATAAAACACAATTTCGTTTCCACTTGCCTGCACAGAGGAGGGCGTTATTGGGTTGTACCCTTGATAATTTTTCACGACACACCAATAAAACCATTACTGTTTTCTATGGCCCTGCTACCAACTTTTTAGATTCCCTGTTTCTGCCGGCCCATAAAAAGGGGGAATGGGGCACTAAAATTTACGCTGTAGAGACTTCCTTTAGGTCCGGTGATTTTGGAATGGCCGGTAGAGTTTATGAGGCCGCCGAGCGAATGAGAACCATTGTGTACGCATGCTTTAGTGTGGGTGCTTTTTTGCTTTACAGGGCCTACCGCCGATTTAAATCACAAAAGGCGAAATAATGTCCCGCTACTTCCAGCGCCACCTCCTTCTCATCGGCCTCCTTGGCTTCTTCTCCGGATTGCCGCTGGCGCTGACCGCCTCGACCCTCACCGCATGGCTGGCCGATACCAAAGTGGACCGCACCACGATTGGCTTGTTCGCCGCCGTCGCCACGCCTTACGCACTCAAATTCCTCTGGGCACCGCTGCTTGATGGCGTACGGCTGCCAATACTGGGAAAACTGGGACGCAGGCGTAGCTGGTTAATGCTAATTCAAGCGCTACTCGCGGGCACCGTCGCCGCGATGGCGTTCTCCGATCCTTCCGCCAACGCTGGAATGACCGCGCTGATGGCACTGATGGTTGCCACCTGTTCGGCCACGCAGGACATCGCCATCGACGCTTACCGCGTCGAGCGCTTAAAGCCCGAAGAACAAGGTGAGGGGGCGGCGATGAGCACGCTGGGCTACCGCATCGGCATGCTAACGTCGGGCGCCGGCGCTTTGGCACTTGCCGATGCGCTCGGCTGGCAGATGACGTATCTCGTGATGGCGGGTGTGATGGTGGTGGCCTTGCCGCTCACTTTGTTCGCGCAAGAGCCACGAATCCACGAATCTACGAAATCACGAATCTACGATAAAAAGAGCGTGATTTCGTGGTTTCGTGATTTCGTAATCTCGCCTTTCACCGATTTCATGAAGCGCCCGCTATGGTGGCAGGTGCTGGTTTTCGTCGTCCTCTACAAACTGGGTGATGCCTTCATGGGCACCATGTTCAACCCATTCCTGCTCGAACTTGGCTTCACCAAAACGCAGATTGCTGAAATCGTAAAAATCTACGGGCTCATCGCCACGCTGATTGGCACGTTCATCGGCGGCTGGCTGGTTGCACGCTGGGGAACCTATAAGTCCCTCATGATCTGCGGCTTCGGCCATATGCTCACCAACCTGATGCTGGTGGAACTGGCGCGGCGCGGGGCCGATACGCAATATCTCGCCTTCAGCATTATCCTTGAGAACTCGACCGGCGGCATGAGCCTTGCTGCCTTCGTCGCCTATCTAAGCAGCCTGACGCGGGTCCATTACACCGCCACCCAATATGCGCTGCTTTCCGCGCTCGCCGCCTTCGGCAGAACCTGGCTATCGACCCCATCCGGCGCCATCGCCACCGCACTCGGCTGGCAGGGATTCTTCCTGTTCGCCACCGCGCTTGCCATTCCCAGCCTGCTGTTGCTCGCCTACTTACAAAAACGCGCGGCGATTCAGTAGTTGACTAAATCAATGATTGAATTGCCTTGGTCAACTAATTGCCGCGCGAATTCTTTCGCAGTGCAATGGCGCTTTTAGTTGCCGTTCCCACCTCATCTGCTAACCAATCGTCATTGTGAACGACAAAACACAAAACGCCGTCATGCTCGCACTCGTTGCGAGCATCCACGCCGAACTGGATCCTCGCGACAAGCGCGAGGATGACGTAGTTCTGGGTTGTGTTACTTAGCGATCGCACACAATGACGGAGTAGGAATGCCGAAAATAAAAGTAACAACCCCGGTGGTTGAGCTCGATGGCGACGAGATGACGCGCATCATCTGGGATATGATCAAAAAGAAGCTGATCCTGCCCCATCTCGATATCGAGCTGAAATATTTCGACCTTTCCATCGAGGAACGCGACCGCACGGATGACGGGGTGACGCTGGAGGCCGCCGACGCCATCCGCCGCTATGGTGTGGGCATCAAATGCGCCACCATCACGCCGGACGAAGCCCGCGTGAAGGAGTTCGGCTTAAAGCGCATGTACCCGTCGCCCAACGGCACCATTCGCAATATCCTCGACGGCACGATTTTTAGGGCCCCCATCATCTGCAAGAACATCCCGCGCTATGTGCCGGGCTGGACCCACCCCATCATCGTCGGCCGCCATGCGTTCGGCGACCAGTACCGCGCCACCGACATCATCATCGACCGCCCAGGCAAGCTCACCTTAAGCTTCCAGCCCGATGACGGCTCCGCCGTCAGCGAGCAGGAAATCTACCATTTCCCCAGCCCCGGCGTGGCCATGGCCATGTACAACCTCAATAAATCCATCGAAGGTTTCGCCCGCGCCTGCTTCAACTATGCGCTGGGCGTCAATTACCCGGTCTATCTCTCGACCAAGAACACCATCCTCAAAAAATATGACGGGGATTTCAAGAACATCTTCCAACGGATCTTCGAAACGGAATTCAAGGAGCAGTTCGACAAGGCGGGCTTGGCTTACGAGCACCGGCTGATCGACGATCTTGTGGCCTATGTCATCAAATCGAATGGCGGCTTCGTCTGGGCCTGCAAGAATTACGATGGCGATGTGCAGTCGGACGTGGTGGCGCAGGGTTTCGGCTCATTGGGACTGATGACCTCGATACTGCTCACGCCGGACGGTAAAACGGTGGAGACCGAAGCCGCCCACGGCACGGTAACGCGCCATTATCGCGAGCATCAAAAAGGCAAGCCAACCTCGACCAATCCCATCGCCTCGATTTTCGCTTGGACCTCCGGATTGAAGTATCGCGCCAAGTTCGATGGAAGCTATTCATTACGCGCCTTCTGCGAGAAGCTCGAAAAGGCCGTCATCGGCACGGTGGAGGATGGCAACATGACCAAGGACCTCGCATTATTGATTGGCCCCAAACAGGCCTACCTAACCACGGAGGCGTTTATCGATGCGGTGGCGGAGAAATTAAGTAGTGGCAAGTGACAGGTGGCATGTGGCAAAGAGATTTATACCTGCCACTTGTCACCTGTCACCTGTCACGAAAAAACAAAGGCCCCCGGAACTAAAGTCCCGAGGGCCCGTTTTGGTTTCACGCCCTCAAGGGGCGTGCGGCGTTATAATTTCGCAAGTTGCGATTTCAGCGCCGGGACCCCATGATACAGCATCGAAACGCCGATCACGATATTCAGCACGGTCATGTGATCGCCACCAAATACGGTGCCGAGCAGGTTGATGCCGATACCGGACAGGGCAAAATGCAACCCGCCGATAACCGCCAGTAACCACGATAACACTTGAACCATTTTCATAAAACTCCACTTCTCTTTCTGAGGTTAAGCCTCACCTTATATATACCACAGAAACCTTCGGAAAGCCGCAGAAACCCTAGCTGCAACGCAGCATCTACATGCAATGCACCATGCGTTTTATGGGGCAAATACAGGCGGAGCGCCGCAGCAAATCAAGGGGATTTTAGGGATAAAGATAGAATCAAGATGAAAGGAATCAAGAATCAGGATCTTCCAGATTCTTTTCATCTTGATTCCTGATTCCTAAATATGAATCGCTCTGCCATCCACCGCCAGCGCCGCTTCTTTGACCGCCTCGTTGAGCGTCGGGTGGGCGTGGCAGGTGCGGGCGATATCCTCGGCGGAGGCACCGAATTCCATGGCGATGCAAGCCTCATGGATGATGGTACCTGCTTGGGGCCCAAGAATATGCACGCCGACCACTTCATCCGTCTTGGCATCGGCGAGGATCTTGACGAGGCCTTCCGCAAAGCCCGACGCGCGCGCACGCGAATTGGCCATGAAGGGGAATTTGCCGACTTTGTATTGGATGCCAGCACTCTTCAATTCCTCTTCCGTCTTGCCGACTGTCGCAAGCTCCGGCCAAGTATAGATGATGCCGGGAATGATGTTGTAATTGATATGCGGCTTCTGGCCCGCAATGAACTCGGCAACGGCCATCCCCTCATCCTCTGCCTTATGGGCGAGCATGGGGCCGGCGATCACATCGCCGATCGCGTAGATGCTGGGCACGGTAGTCTGCCAATGGGCATTGGTCTCGACCTGGCCGCGTTTGTTAGTGGCAAGGCCGACATTTTCTAGCCCTAGCTTGTCCGTATAGGCCCGGCGGCCCACCGCGACGAGCACGACGTCGGCTTTCAATGTCTCGGCAGCGCCGCCTGCGGCAGGCTCGAAGGTGATCTCTACGCCGCTCTTTGAGGCCTTGGCGCTGGTCACCTTATGGCCGAGTTTAAATTCGAAGCCCTGCTTCTCGAGAATCTTCTGGAAGGCCTTGGCGATTTCATTGTCGATACCAGGCGTAATGCGGTCGAGATATTCGATCACGGTGACTTTAGAACCCAGCCGCCGCCATACGGAGCCAAGCTCAAGACCAATCACACCCGCGCCAATCACCACGAG
>JANNSK010000081.1:0-7222 GCA_031402515.1 Alphaproteobacteria bacterium
TATCATGCTCGGCAAGCAGGACACGCAGTATGGCGTCATCGCGCTCGATGCGTTTTCCTCCGACGCGATACCAGCGCACTTACTCACCACTGAAGCGTTGCAATTGTACCTCACCAAGCTGGCGCCAGGCGGGGTGATGGCGTTCCACACCTCCAACCGCTACCTCGATTTATGGCCGCTTCTGGCGTCGCAGGCGAAGGCGCTTGGAATGGTGGCCTATGGCCGGGCATTTAAAGGTCCGGATAGTTACTGGATCGTGCTTGCCCGCAGCGACGAGGATATCTTTCCGCTTGTCATGAACGACGCGGAGTGGAAGTCGCAGATGGGTACGGCGACGCACCGGCCGTGGACCGACCAATACTCCAATATGCTGCCGTATTTCAGGCATAGCAAGTAGTTTGCATGAGGATGGCGGTCTACGTCGTCGTGGGCGTGCTCAGTCGGTCATGTAGCGCTGCTACACTCCCTCCCTGCGGCGCGCCCACTCCTAGTATCCCATCCATCCTGATGCAAACTGGCCCTCTTGCGCCTAAGGTGATGTTTTGTTACAAGGGCCGCATGGCAACCATCGGTACACGCATTCACACTTGGATCAACGGGCGCTATGTCGGGCGCGACGAGTTCGGCAATCGCTATTTCGAAAATCGCCACACGCCGCGCGCGGGCGAGCGCCGCAGGCGCTGGGTGATGTATAACGGCATGGCCGAGCCTTCGAAAGTGCCGGCGCACTGGCATGGCTGGCTGCATTACACGCACGACCAACCGGGGATCGACGCTGCCCGCCGCTACGGCTGGCAGAAGGATCATCTGCCCAACTTAACTGGCACCGTCGCGCGTTACCTTCCTGCAGGCCACGCCGAAAAAGGCGGCAAGCGTGCGGCCAACACCGCCGATTATGAGCCGTGGAAGCCGGAGTAGGCTTCCCCATCCTCATTTAAAATAATCCGATACTCCAATATCTAAGCGGTTTGTCATAAAACCTTAACGATTTTGGTGTACAATGAGGAAATGAAAGTCAGAACGCTTATTCCCCTCCTGTTCATCGCCTGTGCGCTTGGCGCGTGCAAGGGGCAGGGGTTCAGCAAATTCGATAGCGACAGTAACTGGGTCAGCGCCTCCGAACATGCGGGTGAGGAAAAAAGCTGGTGGGACCATTTTTGGGGCCGGAAGTCGAACTCCGCCGAATCCGAAGCCTGGAAGGATTTTTACGGTCCGGCGGATACGGGACCTGCCAGATCCGAACATTGTGGTTACTGGGGCAACTGCGCCAAATCGGGCCAGGCTCCGATGGTCGCGCCAGCACCCACCGCCAATTGCGACTTCTACGGCAATTGCAAATCCGCCAAGTCGGGACTGGGCTGGTAAAGCCATTCAAGATATTGCAACGCGCTGGCGCCCATGCTAGGCCTCGTTGAAACCAACGAGGCCACTATGTCGAACAATGCAATCGAAACCGTGATGGGCGCTGTGGTGCTCGCCGTTGCTGGCGGGTTTCTCACCTTTGCCTACAACAATAGCAACGTGCGGCCCGTCGAGGGCTACGCACTCAGCGCCGATTTCGCCAATGTCTCCGGCATTGCTGCTGGTTCGGACGTACGTATCGGCGGCATCAAAATCGGCGTGGTGGAGCATCTCGATATTGACACCAAAACCTACCAGGCGGTGGCGACCTTGCGCGTCGAAGACAAAATTAAACTCCCGAAGGATTCTTCCGCGGCGATCCAAAGCTCCGGTCTGCTCGGCGATAAGTTTGTGACACTGCAGCCGGGCGGTGATGAGGTCATGATGAAAGATGGTGACCATATCACCTACACGCAATCTTCGGTGAGTATTGAGGAGATGATCGGCAAGTTCGTCTTCTCCGGTGGCGGTGCGGATAAAGGTGGCGATGATGATGCTCCCGTCTCCAGCGGCTTGCAATAAGTAGCCGCATGTCGCGCGTCAGTATTCCATTGCTGGCGATGATGGTCGCCCTCATACCCTGTGCACTGTCCGCGCAAGACGCGGTGGACGATCCCGTGTCCATTGTCGCGCCTGACGCGCAAAAGGGCGTCTATACGACGCAGAAATCATTGCCATGGGAGAAGGCGGGTGCGTTACCCTCGCCAGCGTTGCTGAAACTCGACGAGCAGGGCGCGCAAAAGCCCGTGCCTGCGAAACCAGAAGCCGCCAAGCCGAAATGGCTGGCGACAGTACCCTTCGGCAAAGCCTCGAGCGATGTATCGCAGCCTTTGCCCACTGGTCCGCGTGCGGCGACCGCAGTCCCGGTGCAGGATGTTGACGCGATTGAGGTGACGGAGCCTGCGGCAGCATCGACTGCGCCGCTGGAGGCTGACCCGGCGTCGGAGAATCCGCAAACACCGACCGAAGAAACCAGCCCGATTTTTAGCACCGACAACGCGAGTGTGCCGCACAAGGTTGTATTTTCCGTGCTCAACAAAGTTACCGGACGTTCGGAAAGAATCGAGGCCAAGCCGGGCGAGGTGGTGACGATCGGCAAGCTCGAAATCAAAGCCATCGCTTGCCAGACCTCAACACCGCATTCGCAGCTCGACTATGCCGGGTTATTCGAACTCAACGAATTCGTGCCCGGCGAAGCGCAGACAAAGCAGCTATTTCGGGGCTGGATGTATGCGACCAGCCCGTCCATCACCTCGCTTGAACATCCGATTTACGACGTGACGATGGTCGCCTGCAAAGGTGACCAACCAAAACAGGTTGCAGCAAAAAAAGCCGATACTCCTGCCGCACCGGAAAAAGACGAGGCGCCGGTGGTGGAGGAAGCGGTTGAGGATTAGTGACATTCAGTGCCATTTTTTTGTGGATGGAAATAAATGCATCTTGCACGCATGCGCGCGCGGTGATACGCCAAAAATTCTTCATTAGAAAAACAAAAACGGTTCGGCAAGTCCTTCACTCATTCGCGCGATGCTTTTGCAGCGCGCACTACAAGGGCTTGGTGCATGCATATTACACGTCAAATCACCCATGCGGGCGAGTCGCCGTTCGCCGGAATCACCTTCAAAACCGTCGATGTCGAGATTTGCGCGCGCGATGTGCAAAATCGCGTGTGCCTTACCGATATCGAAGTGCCTGCGCATTGGTCGCATGAGGCGGCAGAAACCTTCGTGCGCTATTATATCCGTCGCGCCGGTATTCCGGCAGCGGTGATTAAGGTCCGCGAAGAAAATATGCCCGAGTGGTTGTGGCGCAGCGTGCCCGATACGGCGGCACTGATGGGCATGACGACCGCTGAACGTACCACGCACGAAACTTCCGTGCGACAGGTGTTCACCCGCATGGCGGGAATGTGGACCTATTGGGGCTGGCGTGGCGGTTATTTCGAGACAGAAGAAGACGCTCGCGCGTTTCATGATGAATCCTGCGCCTTGCTGGCGCGGCAGGTAATGGCGCCCAACTCGCCGCAATGGTTCAATGCCGGGTTGCATTGGGCGTACGGTATGACCGGCCCGGCGCAAGGGCATTTCCATGGTGAGCTTGAGGATGGCAGATTGCGCCGTTCGGTGAATGCCTATGAACGCCCGCAGCTTTCCGCCTGCTTCATCCATGGTGTGCGTGATGAATTGGTCAATGAAGGCGGCATCATGCATTTGTTCGAGCGCGAAGTGCGTGCGTTCAAATATGGATCGGGCACGGGCGTCAATATGTCGCCCATCCGCGCCGTCGGCGAAACGCTGTCGAGTGGCGGCACCACCACCGGCCTCAAACGTTTCCTCGCGGTCGGTGATAAAACGGCGGGCGCGATTCAGTCCGGCGGATTGCCGCGCCGTGCCGGGAAAATGGTCGTGGTCGATATTGACCATCCGGATGTGCTCAGTTTCATTCGCTGGAAGGGCGAGGAGCAATATAAAGCCGCAGCACTGATTACCGGCGCGCGGGTGATGCGTAGCTATCTCAATGCAGTGATGGCAAGTATGGAGAAGGGCGAGGATGATCAGAAATTTGACCCTCAGCATAACGCAGCACTGAAGCAGGCGGTAGAAAAGGCGCGGCGGGCGATGATTCCTTCTGCAGCGATTGAGCGCGTGATTTCCTACGCCAAGCAGGGCTTTAAGGAACTGCACATCCCGATTTATTCGGCAGAGAAGGACTCGGAAGTGTTCTTCACCGTCGGCGCCCATCAGGGTCGCCAGGGTGTGCGCGTGACCAATCGCTTCATGCAGGCGGCGGAGGATAATCACCGCTTCGCGCTGCGCAAACGTACCGACGGCACCGTCAGCAAGCAGGAAGAGGCGGGGACCATTCTCGACGAGCTGGCCCATGCGGTATGGGCGGCGGGCGAGCCTACGATTCATTTCGCCGATGCGATTGCAAGCGGCCATACCTGCCCGGAATCCGGCCCTATTCGCGCTTCGACACCGGCTTCGGAATATTTGTTCATCGACGATACGGCCTGCCCGCTCGCTTGCATTAACTTGCTGGCGCTGGCCAATGCCAAGGGACATCTTGATATCACGCTGTTCAATCACGCGGTACGCATCACCACGATCCTGCTCGATATATCAGTAAGTATCGCGCAATACCCGTCGCGCGAGATGGCGCGGCGCACGCTCGATACGCGTCCGCTTGGCCTTGGTTTTGCCAATTTCGCCGGTCTGCTGTTGCGCCTCGGTGTGGCCTATGACAGCAACGAAGCGCGGGCAACCGCAGCGGCGATTGCAGGACTCATGACGGCTGAGGCGAATGTCGCCTCCACCGAGCTTGCGCGCGAACTTGGCGCCTTCCCGGATTTCCAGAAAAACCGTATGTCGTATCTCAAGATTGTAAGTTTGCGCCGCGAATTGCTGCGCACGACGATTGACGAGCGCCCGTTCAGTTTCGATGCATTGCCGCAGCCCGAGCTACTCGACGCGCTCAAGCGCGCGTCTGAAATGGCACAAATTAAAACCGAGCTCTACGGCGCGCGCAATGCGCAGCTTACCTCGGTGCCACCGACATCGACCATCGCGCGGGTCATGGATTGCGAAACGTTGGGGCTGGCGCCCGTTGCGACACCGGTACGTCATGCCATGCAGCTGGATGGAACCATGGGCAAATCACTCAGCGCCAATGCCGTCTACGGATTGCAGACGCTGGGATATGAAGCTGAAACCATCGAGGCGATGGCGAAATATGCGTGCGGCCATGCTTCGCTCGTGGGCTCGCCGGCGATACCGCATGAAGCGCTTCAGGCTAGAGGGTTTGGTGAGAAACAAATTGCTGCGATTGAAACGGCGCTTGCCTATGCGTCCGACATCCATGCGGCGTTCGACCCGTGGGTGCTCGATGAACGTTTCTGCCGCGACACATTAAAGCTCACCGACGAGCAGATGCACGACGCAACGTTCAAACTGCTCGCGCATCTCGGTTTCGGCGCAAAGGAAATTGCCGAGGCCAACGCCTATGCCTGCGGTGCCGGGCGGCTTGAGGATGCGCCGCAATTAAAGCCAGAACATCGTGCCGTGTTCTTGACCGCGCTGCGCTCGCATGATGGTGGTGCGGGTGTAAGCGCCGAAACGCAAATCGCGCTGATGGCAGCGGTACAGCCATTTCTCACCGGTGGTATTGCCCATACGGTCACGCTCGAGAAGGATGCGACGACTGACAGTTGCCGCGAAATGATACTGAAGGCATGGCATGCGGGATTAAAATCCTTGAGCCTCTATCGTAATGCTTCAGCACTGTACGAGGATACGGTGATGGCAGCGCTTGATGACGAACAGCCGGAGCCGCAGACGCAAACGGAAACCAAAGCGCCGCAGGAATCAATGTTGGTCTTCCGCGAGGCGCGGGCCAGCATGCCGTCGAGCATTTCGGAAGTGGCGGCAGAACTGGCGCGGCGTTTCATCGGTGCCCGCCGTGAATTGCCGCTGCGCCGCCAGGGCTTTACTCAGGAGGCTGTTATCGGTGGCCAGAAACTGTACCTGCGCACCGGCGAATATGAGGATAAACAGCTCGGCGAAATTTTCCTCGATATGCCAGGCGAGCGCGAAACCTACCGCGCGCTCATCCAGCAATTCGCCCGGGCGATTTCGCTAGCCCTCCAATACGGCGTGCCGCTTTCGGCCTTTGTTGAGGCCTTTGCCCGCGGCCATTTCTCGCCATCCGGCCCCGTTGAAAGTTCGGAGTTGCTCGATGAGGCAAGCTCGGTGCTCGATTATGTCTTCCGTGAGCTTGAGGCGAGCTACGCCAAGCGGACTGTGCCGGATAATGTAGTAAGACTGAGCGCTTAGAGCTACAGCCGACAGCCTAAAAAGTGCCTAGCTGTAAGCTTGCCGGCTACTTCTTCTTCCCCAACGGATGATGTTCCGCCACCGCTCGTCGCAGGCGGTTTTGCGTGACATGCGTATAGATCTGCGTGGTGGCGATGTCGGCATGTCCCAGCAATTCCTGAATGACGCGTAGGTCGGCGCCGCCTTCAAGCAAATGGGTGGCGAAGGAGTGGCGTAGTGTGTGCGGTGAGCATTTTGCAGGATTGATTGCGGCGCGGGTACACAGCAATTTTAATTGCTGGCCAAAAAACTGACGCGTGATGTGACCGGATTTGCGCGAGGGAAACAGCCATTCGGAATCACGGTTTTTGGGAATGAACGCCGCGCGCAAGGTGAGGTAGTTTTTCAGCGCGTCGATGGCAGAAGCGTGCAGCGGCACGATCCGGTCTTTGGAACCTTTGCCGCGTACCATGAAGTAGGGCGCGATATCGTCCGGCTTCTTCGGATTGCGTTCGATGTGCTGAAGCTTGAGCGTGACGAGTTCGCTCACCCGCATGCCGGAGGCGTAAATCATTTCCATCAGCGCGTTCATGCGTACGCCCTCGAGGGAGGTGTCGGCGCGTGTGGTATCGACCAGTTTCATCACATCCGTTTTGTTTAGTACTTTCGGCAGATGGCGGACGCGCTTGGGCGTGGCGACGAGCAGCACGGGATTGTCAGCCCGGATGCGTTCGCTGATAAGGAATTTGAACCAGGCGCGAAGCGCCGAGTTCCGACGGGCCTGGGTGGCGGGTGTCATGCCGCGCTCGGTGAGGGAAGCCAAGTAGTCGGTGATGTGGGCGGAGGCGATTTTTTCCATGCGCCATTTTCTGCTCGCGGCGAAGTGGAAAAAGTCGTCGAGGTCGCTGTGGTAGGAGGCAAGGGTGGCTTTGGCGCGGCCTTGCGTGGAGATGAGTGTCTCCAGAAACGATTCGCGCCACCCCAGCCATGAAGCCGGGGTGGCGCGTTTT
>JANNSK010000082.1:0-43210 GCA_031402515.1 Alphaproteobacteria bacterium
TCGGCGGCGATGGTGGCCTTGCTTTGCCCCTTACGGTGGTTGACGAGCGCCTCATTGATCGCGTTATATACCTCGAAATAGCCGAGCTTGTCCTGAATCGGCGGCAGCGGCAGGCGCGCTTTGTTGAGCAGCACGATACCGTGCATCAGCGCGACCGCATCGGCCTGGCTGACATAGGCGTCGCCGCCCGGAATATCGAGCGGGAAGGGGACCTCGAAGTAATCCTTCACGCCGTTCTGCTCGACGAAGGCGTGCGCCATCAACCGTTTCTTTTTGCCCGGCGCGCCGTTGGGATCGGTATCGATACGGTAGCGCCACGGCTCCTTCTTCTTGCCGCCGGTGGTATAGGCGCCGTCGAAGGTTTTTTCTTCGCCGCGCTGCCACGCGGTTTTCTGTGTGGCAAGCGTCGCGGAGGTGCCTTTTGTTTTTTCGAGATGCTCCACTTCCCTCTGCAACCAGCCGACGGTTTCGTCGAAGCTTAATGCGTGTTGGCGGTAACCGTGCCATGGCAGCTTCACCGGGTTCTGGCCGTTAAGTTCACCGATACGCTCGACGAGCTTCATCACCTTGGCGCGTTGGTGCGCGGTGGGTTTTTCCTGACCCATCGGGATGGCGCCCACGAATGTATGCGGGCTGCCCTCGGCAGAAACCATCTCCCAGCCGCCATGCAGATTGTCGCGCAGCGTTACGTTGCCCCACAATACGTGCGATGCGCCTGCATCTTCCGGCGAGGCCGCGCGCGAGGAGGCGTAGAAGGGGAATGTCTCCGGCTCGCCGGTGTTGGCTGGCTTCGCAGCAATCGCTTTCAGATTCGTGATGTCCGGCCTGCTGCTTTTGGTCTGCAAATTCGCTTCGGCCCAACCAAGATCACGCGCATGCGCAATCGCGTTTTCCATTTTTTTGAGGTTGGTTGGGTAGAAGGCGTTCATGTCGAATTCCGGCATCACGATGCCTTCGGCTTTCATTCTCGTGGCTGCTCTCATGAATTCCCGTTTGACGGGCAGGCCGGGCGTGCCGTCAAGCACCAGCGGGATAACAACGTTCTGTAGTGTTTTAACGCCATCCTTTTCGACGTAACCCTCGGTGACGAGGAAATGGCGGTTAAGTTTACCCACCATGCCGTCAGTGAGTTCGATCACAAATGGATGCTGCTTGCCGTCGTAGGCCGTGAAGAATTGCGCGGCTGCTTCTGCTTCTGTAGACAGATCGCGTGTGGCGTATTTTGTGCGCACGGCTTGTAGCGACTGTGCATCCCGTGCCGCGCGGTTGATTACGTTAATGGCCCCATCCGCACCCAGCCCAAGATCCTCGGCCACCACCTTGCGGGCGGATTCCGGCGCTGCTGCGTCTTTTGTTTTGCCGGAGCTTGTCGTACGACCGCCTTTACCGCCGGTGGGGCGGCCGCCGCCGGGGCGTACTGGGGTTCCTGCCATGCTAGTCTCCTTCGTAGTTCGTGGATCGTGAATTGATAGCGGTTAGCCTACATATACCGCTGTTTCGAGCTGGCGCTGCGCTGCCGGCGTGGCGGGTGCTGTGTGCGCTTCGCTATTCGCTGCTGTCGCTTCCATCCGCGTGGACGTGATGCCCGAAAGATCGAGCGATGCGAAATCTATCGTACCCAAGTCCGACGTGCGGCGGGGTTTGGGTTTATTACCCTCAAGCTGCTTAACTTTTTTCTCGGCGGCTTTGATGCGTGCTTCAAGGTCCTTGGTGACGGCGCTGAACAGCGAATTGTCCACATAGTCGGGCCATAGGTAGCCGGGGATTTTATCGGCGAGCGCTGCGAGTTGATGCAACTGGCTGCTGATGGCTTTGGCATTGGTATCGGCCAGTTCCTTGCCGCTGACCAGATTCACCGGCGCGAAGAACGGCACGTGTTCGCCATCGTTTCCCCGATGCAGGATCACCACTCCGAACAAATCTCTGCCGCTATGCATCTGTTCGATGACAAGGGCGGAGTTGCCGAAAAGTTTATGATGCAGCATCCAGCCTTCGGGGACGAGCATGTCGCCGCGCTTCACCCAGCCTTTGGTTGCCGCCTGCGCTTTCAGCGCTTTCGTGGCGTCTGCATAGCGGTCGGGGATTTTGGCGGGCTGCAATGCATCCACTTCCTTGCTGAAGTCGAGCAGTTGGATGGTGGAGGTTTTGTGCGCTTTGGCGTAGGCGTGGATGTAACCGGCCACGCTTTTCATTAACCGCTCGCGGTATTGCAGTGACGGGTAATCCTGCGCGTACAGGTTCAGCGGTATCGCGCCGCCCACGCCGCCTTCACCGGCGATTTTACCATCTGGCTCGATGGTGATTTCAAACCGCTGCATCTTGGTGACGGGATCGCGCTCTGTCACCGCGGTAACAAAGTAGTCCCAATGGGTGCCTTTGCTGTCCGTGTAGCGTTCCTCTTTGTGCGTGCCTTTGTGGATGGCGGTGGATGGCTGGGCAGTAGGCGTGCGCGTGATGCCTTTTTCCGCTTCGAGTTTCGCGATGTCCTTATCGAATTCGGCGAGCAGTTCCGAAGGTGTCCTGTACTCCATCGCAAAGAGGTTGAGTTTTACCGGGTTTTCGTTCTTGAGATCGGCGATGCGCTCGACGCGTTTCATGACTTCATAGACCAGTGTTTCTGAGTAATGCTGCACGTTCAGCCGGATGGTGCCTTCGAATGTGTGTGGGCCGTTTCCGGATGTCATGTCCCAGCCCCTTGCATCCAGGCGCGGCGTGATGCGCACGTGGCCCCACCTGCGCATGCGGCCCAGCAGTTGACCGGTCGCGATATGGGGATAATCTACGGTATTCGTTTTCTGCGCGTAGAGGGCGTCGATGTGTTTTTGCAACTTGGCGCTGACTTGTTCCGGCGTGATAGTGTCGCGATTGCTGATCAGTAGTGGTTCGAGATCAACTCTTTTATCGGTGATGTGGCCGATTATGGCCACCTTGTCGATCATGTCCCGTTCCCAACTGATGTATGGACTCAATTTCTCGACGTTCAACGGGATGAAGCCGCTGAACTGCTCGGACACAAGCTGGTGGCGCACGGTGCCATCGGAGGAAACACTGCGTTGCACCCGATAGGAGATGCCGGTGACGCCATCATTCTCCCGCTTGATGGTTTCCCAGCCCTTTGTCGGGGTGGTTTTCGCAGTGACGGCGGGTTTGGCTTTCGCCGCTTCGAAGTAGCTGACTTCGGATTGCAGCGCGCTGACGGTTTGTTCAAATGTCAGTGCGTTCGGGCGGCCGGTTGGTAGCGGCAACTTCACCGGGTTCTGGCCGCTGAGTTCGCCGATGCGCTCGACCAGTTTCATCACCTTGGCGCGCTGGTGCGCATCCGGTTTGGTCTGGCCCATGGGGATGGCGCCGTTGAATGCGTGGATTTGCGAACCGTCCGCGAATCTTTGCGGTTGGCTGGCCGAAACCATTTCCCAGCCGCCATGCAGGTTGTCGCGCACGGTGACTTTGCCCCATAGCACGTGTGAGCCGCCCGCATCCTCCGGCGACGCCGCGCGCGAAGAGGCGATGAAGTCGAAGGTTTCGCTGGTCCCAGCGTCCCGTTGCGCGCCGGGTTTGACGGCGGCGGTGGTGGTTTCGCCCGCGCTAGGTGCATTGACGCCGGGGATTTTCGGTTCCGCTGTGCCAAAGCCGACTTCGCTCGGCAGCGCTTCGCGGCCGGAGGTTTTTTTCCACATGCTTTCAACAAGCGTGGCATCTACCTTGCCGCGGGCAATGAGGGTTTGTTCTGCTTCCTTGAGTGTTTCATAGTGCTGCGGATTCGGCTTGCCCGTGGGGCGCCGGTAACGTTGGTCGCCGCGGGCGCGGTAAGTATGATACAGTGCTTCTGCATTGACAGCGGCATTGAATACTTGTGCAAACCTTTCCAATTCCCTCTCGGAACCGCCTTGGCGTACCGTAAGGATATGCGGCCCATACGAAGCATCGCCAACTTGGGTGATGAAGACCCACTCATCCGTATAAGGGCTTTTTCCGTACCCCGTTGTTGGTTGCATCTGCAGCGCCTGCCGCCTCAGCGGGCGCTCAAGCGGGTCGATTGCTGACATGGGCGTTTGTATTACTAAGAGTTTGTCATAATTAAGTCCGTATTCATCAATGGCGGTGACGAACGAGTGCCAGCCTTTTTTCTGCATGCCATTTTTGATTTGGCTTTCTTCCGCGCTCAGTGTGCGCTTGCCATACGGATTGATGGAATGGTTTCTGCCGGTGGTGGTTTTGCCGCGCGCGGGGGCTACGGGTTTGGGTGTTGGTGCTGCCATGACGTACTCCTCAAAAAATTAGTTACCGTTTCTTAATAGGTATTAAGCCATCACTCCAGCAGAGATTTGTTACAGTTTGATGACGGATTGGTTAACGCATCACTCTTTTAGCTCCCCCCACGGCGCGAACTTCGCCATGCTCGTTCTTGCCCGCTCCCCCGCAAGGGGGGGAGCTAAGAACACCGTGCGATAAAACCTTGTGGACTCAATGTCTTTGCGCTGGCAAAGTTTTTGCAAATCATTAGATTGAGGGTGAATGCTCCTATTCGCTCTCTAAGGGAACTACCTCCGTATGCTTGGCATCATCGCGATTGTTGTGACTGTCGGTTGCGTGTTCGGCTCGTTCGCCCTCTTTGGCGGCAAGATGGAGGTAATTTTCCATGGTTTGGCCTCCGAAGCGCCGATTATCGCAGGGGCTGCGGTGGGCTCCTTCCTGCTCGCCAACAAGGCGGATGTCGCCAAGGGCGCTGCCAAGGGCATGAAAAAAGCCTTCGTCGGCCCCAAATGGAAGGCGCAGGATTACAAGGACCTGCTTTGCCTCATGTTCGGGCTTTTGAAGATGATCCGCATCAAGGGGATGATCGTACTCGAACAGCATATCGAGAACCCTGAAACCTCGAGTATTTTCCAGCAATATCCGCGGATCGTAAACGACCATTTCGCCCTGGATTTTATCTGCGACACGCTGCGCATGATGACCATGAATTTCGAGGACCCGCATCAGGTCGAGGACATGATGGAAAAGCAGCTGGAGAAGCACCATCACGAGCTGCATGCCTATTCCCACGCCATCCAGACCATGGCCGACGCCATGCCGGCGCTCGGTATCGTCGCTGCCGTACTTGGCGTGATTAAAACCATGAGCAGCATCGACGAGCCGGTGGAGATTCTTGGCGTCATGATCGGCGGCGCACTCACCGGAACCTTTCTCGGCGTGCTACTGGCGTACGGCTTCATCGGCCCCATCTCCGCTAAAATGGCCCAGTGTTACGATCAGGAACATTCGTTCTACACGATTATTCGCGCCGTGCTGGTGTCGCATCTGCATGGCAACGCCCCGCAGATTTCGGTCGAAATCGGTCGCGGTAACGTGCCCACCATCTACCAGCCAAGCTTCAAGGAAATGGAAGAAATGCAAGGAAGTATCAACTTTGCATAGGCGTTGTTGGTTGTTAGTTGTTGGTTGTTAGTAATCCGCCCACTAGACTAACAACTAACAACTAACAACTAACAACGGCTTTTCATGGCTAAAATAGATCCAAACAAACGCCCGATCATCATCAAGCGGGTCAAGAAGGTCACCGGCGGTGGCCACCATGGCGGCGGCGCGTGGAAGGTGGCCTATGCCGATTTCGTGACGGCGATGATGGCGTTCTTTTTGCTGTTATGGTTGCTCTCGACTGCGCCCCAAGAAACCCTCTCAGGGATCTCCGATTATTTCACCCCGACCATCGGGCTCAAGGATTCCGAAGGTATTGGCTTCAAAGGCGGCGAAGCAGCCAGCAGCGTCGGCATTTCGAAAGATGCTACCACCCAGCCCGGCGTGGTCTTCGGCAAAGCCACTACGGGGCCGACGCCGGAAAATCCTGACACCACCGCCGCTGCCGAGGGCGATCAGGAAGCCAACCTGTTCAGGGAAGGCGCTTCCGCGCTCAAGCAGGCCTTCACTTCGGAAAAAACGATAGCGCAGTATAGCGAGAATATCACCGTCGAGCAGACGCCTGACGGCTTGAAAATCGACCTCATGGATTCCGATAAATACCCGATGTACGAGGGCAATACGCCCAACCTGACCGAGCACGGGCAGATGATTCTCTCGCGCATGGTGGGCATCATCAAGCGCATCCCGAACTATATCACCATTACCGGCCATACGGATGCCTCGCCGGCCGAGGCGGGGCGCGAGCAGTACTCGAACTGGGAATTATCGGCGGATCGCGCCAATGCCGCGCGCCGCTTCCTCGTCAAGTCGGGCATTGAATCCGAGCAGCCGAAGAAAATCGTTGGATTGGCCGACAAAGATCTCATCATGCCTTCCGAGCCGCGCAATCCGCGCAATCGGCGTATCTCGATCCTTCTGATGAAAAACTCGCATCTCCTGCTGCCGGGTAACGAAGCATCCAAAGATGTCGTGGCTGATCCGGCTGCTGCTGCGCCTGCCGAGCCTGCAGCTGCTGTGCCCGCGTCACCCGATGCGGCCAAGGAAGCCGTCCCCGCGCCCATCCCCGCACCCATCCCCCCCGTACCGGAGGAAGTCCCTGCTGCGGAGGAGGCAGCGCCCGTGCCGGAAGCACCAGCGGGGAACTAAGGGGAATGAGAAGAAATTATGGGAGATTAGGGATTGTGGGGGAAAACATTCTCAGTCTTCGTCATCCTCGCGCTTGTCGCGAGGATCTAACTCAGCGTGGATGCTCGCAACAAGTGCGAGCATGACGGCATTCCGGGTGTTACGCGTGGCGGACTTTCGCTGCCGGTTCTTTATTGGCGGCGAACATGCTGCCAAGTCCGCTGCTGATGTTGCCGGGAATGTCAGCGATTTTGATATTGCCGAATGCCGTAAGGTCGGCATCCATTTGTGCCAGCACTTTGTCGGCGCCGGTGGTTTTCGCCAGCGAGGCTAGGCCAGCGCTTGCCTGCGTGGCCAGTGTTGACAGGTCCTTACCAGCTTGAGCGTATACTTCCTCCGCGTGCGTGACTTTCGCCAGGGCGGTTAAGCCGACGTTGGCTTGCGCCACCGCCGCTTCGAGTTTTTTGTCCACGACATTTGCCGCGTAGGTGACGTTGTTCTGCACACGATCTGCGACAGCTTTTTGGTCGCCGGTGAGGCCGTGGTGGTAAACGCTTTTTCTGACCGCATCTCCCAAATTCACAATCTCGCCTCCGACAGCACCTAATCCCGCGCCAACCGTACCGTAGACAGCTATCGGAGCAAGCTGGATGGCAGTCCAGGTAGTCCAAAGACCCGCACTTACCATGGTGCCTGCCTGGGCTACGGTGAAGTCTTTTCTGAACGAAGGCATGCCGTTCTTGTCGATGTCGATGCCATACGACTTCGGATCCTTAAGATCATCTGTCAAAGCTACCCAAAGTCCTGTAGAGGCGGTAGCCAACAACCCACCTTTTAAACTTAATGCGGCTGTTTTATTTACCCCGCCTTTGAAGGCGTATAACAGTGGCTGTTGACTTTTTGACCAGTCGCTCCAGCCTCCGGGGCCGCGAAAGTCTATCCATTTAAACATACCGACAGTGCCGCCATAGACCGCGCCAACGGTAGCCCCTACTTTGGCTCCTGTTTCCACACGCTCCCAATGGTGTTCACTGAACAGTTCGCCAAAGCTTTTCTCGCTGTCGGGTTTCGTCGTATTGGCGGTCATCGCAGGCTCCTAAAAAAGTGTTTTGATGCCCCATTAAACCACAAAACTATGACAGCTTGATGACGGTTCGGCGCCAGAGCGTAGATTTCATGAAAATGTCATAAAGGAGGGATTGGGGATTAGGGAAAACGTCGTTGCGAGTCCCGACATTCGCCGGGGCAAACTCCGCGAAGCAATCCAGCAAACACAAAACGCCGTCATGCTCGCACTTGTTGCGAGCATCCACGCTGAGTTGGATCCTCGGGACGAGCCCGAGGATGACGAAGTCTGGGTCGCTTATGCCTAAAGCGCTCGCAATGACGCCGCCCACACAACCCAATCCCCCATCCCTTAAACCGCCGGGGTGGTCCCCTGAATGCAGCGGATGGGGACGATGAAGCGCGAGGCGTTCTGCTCGAGCACCTTGTCGCCGTAGCCGGTGGTGTTGCTCGGCGCCTCGTAGAAGGAAATATAATGCCGGCGCAGGAAATCCTGCAGCGCGGCCAGCGTAATCGCCACGTCCGAGCGCTTGATGGGATCGCCGGTGGGATTGCCCGATGCATCGGCCCTAAAGGTTTGCGCGGTGCCGGTGATGACCGCGATCACGTTGCCCGATGCATCGAGCACGGGACCGCCCGAATTGCCTTTCGCGGCGGCGGGGGCGAGCTGGATGGTCCCCGTTTCGCCATTGGGCCCGATGAGTCCGGTGATGGAGGTCTTCACAAACGTCGAATGGCCTTCGACCCCTTCGCGGCCCGGATAGCCGAGCAGCACGACCTCATCGCCGAGCTTGAGATCGTCGATATTCCAGCGCAGCGAGGCCAGCGACGGGCTGGTGTCGTTGACCTTGAGCACGGCGAGATCGCGCCGCTCGTCGCGGGCGGCGAGGGTGGCGGGAAGGTCGCCCTTGGGCAAATGAATGACGATGGATTTGCAGTCTTTCACTACATGGGCGTTGGTGATGATATGGCCCTGCTGATTGACGAAAAACCCGGTGCCGGATGATAGTTTCACCAATAGCCGCTGCTGCGCCACGGCGGGTGTGGCAAGCAGAAGGGCGGCGAGGAGCGTGGGGAATAACGGAAGGCGCATCGGCGGAGAATAACTAATTGCGCGACGGAGCGCCAGTGGTTTGCGCGGCGGGCTTTCCCCGCGGCGTGGGAAGCGGCACGTATGGATCGTCGAGCATATCTTCCAGCTTCCTGTCCTGCTGGTCTTCCTCATACGCCCGCTGGAGCCTTTCGTCTATTTCCCTCACGGGTTGGCGCGATTGTTCTGGGTCATAGGCCTGCTTTATTCCATCCAACCATCGATTCCATTCATGGGTGAGTTGGCGATATTCTATCACTCTCTCCGTGCGGAAGGCTTCCGAGTGCTGGTCGCCGGACTGCCCGTCGAATTCGCAAGCCTGCTGCTGCTCTGGCTTCATGACTTTACAGACGAACTCAGCTTTCGCCGCTTCGTGGCCCGCTTGCGCATCGCGGCGCGTTCGGAATAACCCTTCCGAGTATTGCCAGCGGGAATTGTAATCCAGCGGATCTTTTTTTACGGCGGCTTCCATCTCCCGCAAGAATTTTGTGGTTTCTACGATTTTGCCTTCCACGACTATTTGCGCACCGGCCACTTCCACGCCGCCATTCAGATGGGCTATAAATTTGCCATCCGCTTCCCTGCCGAACCCAATTTTCAGTATATCGCGGATGCCAAGCTCCCGCGCATCGCCCGTAAGGTGCAGGTGAATGGTCTTGGGTGAACGAGCGTCTTGCCAGGTATCGAATGCCACCACCGTGCGCCGGTTTCGCAGGTCGGTGACCATATCATCCAGATGGGCAGCACCGACTACGCTTAACGAAGGCGCGGTAATGCGCAGCAACCTGCTTGCCATATCGTGGCTGCGGGTTCTGGATTCTCTTTCCTGAGCGGATCGCTTACCCCCAAAAACCTGGGGAAGCGCATCGATATACTGCACGGATTGCCGCCCATCGAAGAATCGTGACGCCGCATCGATCATGTGCATGCCACTCGGGGCATAATGATCCCACCAGCCAGCCTCTTTTAAATAGGCTTCGCTTTTATATGGCTGCTCGATGCCGACGGTGCGCACCGGGCGCTGCTTCAGCTTGCGTGCCTCGTCGTAAATAATCGCTTCAAGCAGCATGGACTGTTTGGAATCATGAGCTTCGCCAACCAGAATCGTCAGCGGCTTGCCGTCGCGAATCGACTGCGCTTCCGCCGCCGCCAGCTTTTCGCGCACGAATAGGCGGATGTGCTCGATGTTCTCGTTGGTAGGGGCTTGGGCTGTCATGCCCCTAACCTAGCAAGTCCCCGCAGTGAGAAGTGTGAAGATTTGATGACAATTGGGGGGCAGGGTGAAGGGCGCTAGGGGCTTGCTCGGTCTGTACCCCCCGCTTGCGGGGGGTCGAATGTGCTCTTGCACATTCGGGGGGTGTGGGCAGACGAGAGAGGCACCCCCTCGAATCCGCTAAGAGGCGGATTCGGTCCCCCGCCAGCGGGGGACACAAGGCCCTACCTAGCGCCAAGCCCTGCTATTCGACCAATTCCTTATTGCCCATTTTTTTACTGTGCTTTGGTTTGGTGGTGCTGAAAATAAAGGTCAAATCCTCACCCTTCAAGTCGATCTTTACCGAGCCGCCTTTCATGAGCTTGCCGAACAGTACTTCGTCGGCCAAAGGCTTCTTGATTTTGTCGGCAATCAGGCGGGCGAGGGGGCGGGCGCCCATGGTCTTGTCATACCCGTTTAGCGCGAGCCATTCCAAGGCTTGTTCCGATAGCGTAATGGTTATATTCCGTTCCGAAAGTTGCGATTCGAGACGGTAAATGAATTTCTGGACCACGTGCTTGACCACCTCGATGGGTAAATGCTCGAAGTTTATTACGGCATCGAGACGATTTCTAAACTCCGGAGTGAATAATTTATTGACCGCGTCCTTTTCTTCCCCCGTGCGTGAATCACGCCCGAATCCGAGCGGTGCCCGGGCAATTTCCGCCGCGCCGATATTCGATGTCATGATCAGGATCGTGTTGCGGAAGTTAATCTGCTTGCCATTAGTGTCGGTCAGGCGGCCATAGTCCATGACCTGGAGCAATATATTAAAGACGTCCGGATGGGCCTTCTCGATCTCGTCCATCAGTACGACGGAATAGGGCGCACGGTCGACCGCATCGGTCAGCTTGCCGCCCTGCTCGAAGCCTACATAGCCAGGAGGTGCACCGATTAAACCGGATACGGAATGTTTTTCCATGAACTCCGACATATCGAAACGCACGAGCTCCATACCCAGCGTCTTGGCGAGTTGGGTGGCCACCTCGGTTTTGCCCACACCAGTGGGTCCGGTGAATAAATAACAGCCCATGGGCTTGGTTTCTTCGCGCAATCCCGCCCGCGCCATTTTGATTGCCGATGATATTTCGTCTATGGAGCGATCTTGGCCAAAAACCACCAGTTTTAGGTTCTTCTGCAGGTTTTTTAGCAGCTCGGCGTCGTCGGTCGATACGGTCTTGGTCGGCATGCGGGCCATCTTGGCGACCACATCTTCGACTTCCCTGACGGTGATCGTCTTTTTTCGTTTGGCTTCCGGAACGAGCATCTGGGCAGCTCCGGCCTCGTCGATCACGTCGATCGCCTTATCGGGCAGTTTGCGGTCATGGATGTAGCGTGCCGAGAGCTCAACCGCCGCCTCGATGGCCGCGGGTAAGTAACGCACCTTGTGATGCTCCTCATAATAGGGCTTAAGGCCGCGAAGTATCTTGATCGTGTCCTCAACGGTAGGTTCATAAACGTCGATTTTTTGGAAGCGGCGGGCCAGTGCCCGGTCCTTTTCAATGGTACTATTGTACTCCTTGAAAGTGGTTGATCCCATGCAACGTAATGATCCTCTGGCGAGGGATGGTTTCAGTAAATTGCATGCATCCAGTGCACCACCTGAAGTTGATCCAGCGCCGATGATCGTATGGATCTCATCGATGAATAATACGGCGCCAGGAAGCTTCTCAATGGACCTAATAACGGCCTTCATCCGCTCCTCAAAATCCCCTCTATAACGGGTGCCGGCAAGCAGCGCGCCAAGGTCTAATGAGAAAATAACAGCATTTTTCAATACCATAGGCACTTCGCCGCGGGTTATCCTCAGGGCAAGCCCTTCAGCAATCGCAGTTTTTCCGACTCCAGCCTCACCCACAAAGAGCGGGTTATTTTTATTCCGCCTGCATAATATTTGGACGGTTCGCTCGATTTCTTTCTCGCGGCCGATCAGAATGTCGGTTTTACCCGAAGTGGCCTTCTTATTCAGGTTCACACAATAGAGGGTGAGGGCGTCCTTACTCTTGTCCTCTTCTGCCCCTTGGCTTGCCATGCGCTCACGGGCGGCGGTATAGCGGATCGACCCATCATCCATCTCCTCTTCGGAGTGATCGCGGTGTGAAATTCTTGCAAGGTCGCCGTATTTCACAATTCCATGTGATATATAATTAACCACATCTAATCTACTAACATCTTGTTCTTGTAAAAAGTATACCGCATGTGATTCACGTTCGGAGAACATGGCGACCAAAACATTCGCGCCGTTGACTTCTGCCTTGCCGGCCGACTGGACATGAATCGCCGCACGATGGATAACCCGTTGAAATCCTGCAGTTGGTCGCGCTTCATCCACATGGTCGACGACCAGCGTGGATAACTCGGTGCTCATGAAATCGGTCAGCGCGCGTTTCAATTCAGCGAGATTGACCCCCACGCCGCGCAAAACCGGTGCGGCATCGGCATCATCAGCCAAGGCGAGCAGCAAATGCTCCAGTGTGGCGTATTCGTGGCGGCTCTGCTTGGCGGCATCCAGCGCGCGGTGGAGGGTGGCTTCGAGGTTTTTTGATAACATAATCTTTACGTTGTTAGTTGTTGGTTTTTAGATGTTGGTATCCCGGCTGGCGGTTCTAACAACCAACAACCAATCACCAACAACCCTCATTCCGGTTCGAGCGCACATTGCAGCGGGTAATCGTTGATCCGTGCGTACTCGATGACCTGGTCCACCTTGGTTTCGGCGACATCGCGGGTGAAAACCCCGCATATCGCCGCCCCTTTTTCATGGACCTGAAGCATCAACTGGATGGCTTCCTCGTGGGTTTTCCTGAAGATCTGCTCCAGTACGGTCACCACGAAATCCATAGGCGTGTAGTCATCATTCAGCAGGATCACCTTGTACAGCGGCGGGCGCTTGGGCTTCGTGCGGGGCTCGGCGACCATGAGATCGCCGTGTTGCTCCCCTTCGGAGCCAGCGCCACCGTTGTTACCCGGCGGGCCCATACGGGGGTGATGATTCGACACGTCGCGCCGTAGCTGCTTTGCAGCGAAGGCGGATGATTCGCCCATCTCTCCCGTACAACTCAATAATGACATAGAATTCCTAATGTTCCGTTAAGATGCGCCGATATTTCTCCACCCCAATATAGGCCTGATTTATGGCCTAATCCAGCCCGTTATCGTCGCTTGGGCCGTTCCTCCCCAAAAGTTCCGCGCTGCGAGAGGAGGATATTGACAGAAACGGGGAGTTGTGGGTGGGGCGGGAATGGCGGAGATTGTCATCAAATCTTCACACAACGCCGGGCCGGAGCCTGATAGGTTGCGCGTATGGCAGGCAATTCAAACACCAACAGGCCCAAAAAAGTATGGGTCATCGATGCTTCGCCCGGCGATCTCGGCCCGCGCATGGCCGTCGCGCGGCAATTGAGCGGGTACGAGGTGGAAATTGTCCCGATCACAAAGGATCTGATGACTTACCTTAAAAGGCGGTACGGTGTTACCAGACCTGAGCAAGCTGCCCGATATTTGCCCGATATCATTATCGGCGGTTACATTCCTGATGCCAGCTTCGTTAGCGCCGCACGAGAACTTTCGGGCGACAGGACAAAGAGTGTTGCATTGCTGGTTGCGGATAAATCGTACGCTGAACACCCCGTTACCGACCTGGAAGCCTACCCGCGCACGGCGCATCGCCACATCACGCGCCTGCAACGAACTCCGCAGAGCCGCCGCCGCACGGCGAGGAGCCGCATTCCGGCACCGCAAAGCCCCCGAAAGGCCGCACCACGCCGAGGCAAACGTTCAGGCCACGCGGGAAGTAGGCGCGGAGGCCCGCATCCTCGCTGAGGCTGCGGCCTACGTCACCCTGAACTGCACGCCCAGCGCATTGGCGACCTTGATGATCGTGGCGAACTCGGGGTTGCCCTTGCCGCTCAGCGCGCGGTAAAGGCTCTCGCGGCTCATTTTGGCCTTGCGGGCGACCTTACTCATGCCGCGGGCGCGGGCGACAGTGCCCAGCGCTTTGGCGATGAAGGCCGCATCGTCTCCGTAATCCTCGAGCACGGCGTTGAGATAGGCGGCGATGTCTTTCTCGTCCTTGAGGTAATCCGCCGCGTCGAATTTGTAGGTTTTAAGTTTGGCCATATGTTAATCTCCTCATCTTTTTCAAAGTTGTCCCGCCATTTCGATGGCGCGCCTGATATCTCGATGTTGTGAGCCTTTGTCGCCGCCAGCAAGCACCACCACTACCACCGGGCCGCGCTCGATGAAATACACCCGGTATCCGGGCCCATAGTGAATGCGCAACTCACGAACGCCGCTGCCGACGGGCGCCCAATCGCCGTAATTGCCATCCTCAACCCGTTCCACCCGCGCCGTGATTTTAACGCGAGCGATGGGGTCGCGCAGCGCCTCCAGCCACCGTTCAAACTCGCGTGTTCGCCGCACTTCCTTTTTCATGACTTTCATTGTAGCCCATAGGCTACGGATGTCAAGGGTGATTTAACAGCGGCCGTTAACCACCACTGTCATAAAAACTTCACATTTTCTTGCGGTGAAATGGGCGTATGATGAAATCGTAGTCACTCGAAAGAAACGGGGACACGTATGGCAGCCAGGAAAAAACCCACGTCACGAGCCGCATCCCGCGCGCTGGTGGAGGCAATCCCGCGGGAAGAGGCGTTCAAGACGCTTGAGCGCGCGGCGGCTGCCAAAACCATTACCCCCATGGAACATGCCGTCCTGAAAGATGCGTATTTGCGTGCGGAGGCGCTGCGTAAAGATGCCGATGGGCTGGTCCAGATTCGTACACTTGGCGACAGTAAAGAAGCGCGGGATTTTAGAGGAAACGAAGCGCTGGAAGCGGTGATTCCCGCCAGTCAGCTTGAAACCTCGGCTAAAAACCAGCTGGAACAAAAAATCGCGCAGCGGCGCGTCTATCTGGACGGTGATCTGCAGGTGATCGACAATGCGCGGCATCTGCATAGTGATCTTGAGAAAATTGCCGCTATGGAAAAGCTGATCCCACCGCAGCAAAAGGCGCAGTTTGTGAAGCTATTCCTCGATTTCTATGACTTGAAGGAAGTGTCTTCGGTCGATCGAAGAGGGCAGGCTATTATCGCATATCATGAGGACCCGGATGCGGACGGCGTGCGGCTATTCCTGCCCGTGCCCGCGCGGCTCGCCCATCCCCAGCCCCAACAACCATCCCAGCAAACAGTCGGGAAGTAGCCGTTGGCGCGGCGTTTCTCCGTACTTCACAAAAAAGATGCGCGTAATGCTCTGCGTCCGGCTTTGGTTTTGCGCGCACGATTTTGCGTTTTCTGCATGATTTGCGGGGTTTTTCGCAGATGGTGGATAACCAAAAGAATCTTCAAAATGCCTGTTGACAGGAGGGGTGGTCGAAGTATAAAAGCCACATCCCTTCTGAGAGGAGCAATCCTCTTGGACGGAATGTTTTGTTTTGCGTTGAATAAACCGAATCAAAACGCGGCGAAAAGTGGGCTTGACCGCTCGCGAGTAGCCGCTGCTGAATGACAAGTGAATAGGTATCTACAACGCGCTTTGTGAGCGTTCGCGAGTTCATCCACCCCAATGTCTAACCGGGGAGAGCTGGAGAATGAGCAACAAACAAAAGCTTCTTTTCGAAGAAGTTTTTAGTAGCCACAAAGACGTTGATGCTGATTGAAATATAGCGCGCGTCGCAGCGAACTTTTGGTTCGCCTCGCAGCGAAAGCTGCCAAGCGAGACGAAATTCCTGCCAAGCGACGCTATTAAAAGTTCATTTTCACTGCAGACTTACAGCGGCTTAACTAAGCTGTTTGTTCTGATACGAAGTGCTAAGGCAGGAGTCGGGGAACATACCGCAACTTTAGTGCTCAATGTATCGATAAGGAATAGCCAGCAACGTTTCGTTTGCCTGTTTTGTTCTGTGCGTGAAGTGCATCATTAAATCAATCAAGCGCCAAATATATTATTACTTTTAGCGCGCCGCAGCGAAAGCTGCCAAGCGGCGCTAGAAGATGTCAACACGCCGCAGCGCAAGCTGCCAAGCGGTGTTGAGTTTTATAGATCTTGGATTCGATAAAATATGAGAAGAGCATCTGGTGGATGCCTTGGCGGTAAGAGGCGATGAAGGACGTGCTACACTGCGATAAGCTACGGGGAGTTGTGAAGGAACGCTGATCCGTAGGTTTCCGAATGGGGAAACCCACCTCTGAGTTCAGTACACAGTGTTCAGCCGCAAGGTTGAGCGCTGGATTCTGAACTCAATATAGAGGGATAAATAACTGAATACATAGGTTATTTAAGCAAACCCAGTGAATTGAAATATCTCAGTAGCTGGAGGAAAGGACATCAATTGAGACTCCGTTAGTAGTGACGAGCGAACGCGGACTAGGCCAGTAACAGAAGTGATATAAGCGGAATCAAATGGAAAGTTGAGCCATAGCGGGTGATAGCCCCGTACGCGTAAAACAGCTTCTGTTCTCGAGTAAGGCGGGACACGTGAAATCCTGTCTGAACATGGGGCGACCACGCTCCAAGCCTAAGTACTCCTTACCGACCGATAGTGAACTAGTACAGTGATGGAAAGGTGAAAAGCACCCCGACGAGGGGAGTGAAACAGACCTGAAACTGGATGCTTACAAGCAGTCGGAGCCCAGCCTTCAAAGCATTTGGTATTGTATGCGCGCGCAGCGAAAGCTGCCAAGCGCTTGCGATATTTGCTTTGCCAGGCTGAGATTTCCGCGGCCGAGAAATAATGCACCGCGTGTGCACGCTCAACTGGGCAACTGGTGGGTGTCGCTCGAAGTGTGTTTTTCGTTCGGCCGATAGGATGTTTTGGCCATCAATTTGGATATACGATCGTATGGAGGAAATCTGTGGATAGATTTCAACTGTGCGGCGTGGTGGAGTTCGCGCTTTAAGAGGAGCGGGCTTCTACAAATGCACGATCAGGACCAGTTATCTGTGGACTTGTTCACAGACAATTTGAACGTGCGTGAATCAATATTGCTCGGACCCGAGGCTAATCGGTCTGACGCAGTGGCGAGCCAATTCAAATGTTTTGATGGCTGGGTGACGGCGTACCTCTTGTATAATGGGTCAGCGACTTAGTGTGTGCAGCAAGCTTAAGCCGATAGGTGTAGGCGTAGCGAAAGCGAGTCTGAATAGGGCGACAAGTTGCACGTATTAGACCCGAAACGAGGTGATCTAGCCATGGCCAGGCTGAAGGTTGGGTAACACCAGCTGGAGGGCCGAACGAACCACCGTTGAAAAGGTGGTCGATGAGCTGTGGTTAGGGGTGAAAGGCCAATCAAACTTCGTAATAGCTGGTTCTCCGCGAAAACTATTTAGGTAGTGCCTTGAACGAATACCATCGGGGGTAGAGCACTGGATGGGCTAGGGGGTCCCAAAGACTTACCAAACCTAACCAAACTCCGAATACCGATGAGTACTATTCAGGAGACAGACTGCGACAGCTAACTGCCGTAGTCGAGAGGGAAACAACCCAGATCTACAGCTAAGGTCCCCAAATCGTGATTAAGTTGGGAAGCATGTGAGACGGCCATAACAACCAGGAGGTTGGCTTAGAAGCAGCCATCCTTTAAAGAAAGCGTAATAGCTCACTGGTCTAATTAAGCTATCTTGCGGCGAAAATGTACCGGGGATTAAATCACGTACCGAAGCTTAGGGCTTATCCGTAAGGGTAAGCGGTAGCGGAGCGTTCCGTAAGCCTGTGAAGGTGCACCGTCAGGTGCGCTGGAGGTATCGGAAGTGCGAATGCTGACATGAGTAGCGACAAACAGAGTGAGAAACTCTGTCGCCGAAATCCCAAGGGTTCCTGCATTATGTTAATCAGAGCAGGGTTAGCCGGCACCTAAGGCGAGGCCGAAAGGCGTAGTCGATGGACATCAGGTTAATATTCCTGAGCTAGGGGAGTGTGACGCATCGTGTAACTTGTTTTTCCTTATTGGATTGGAAGGGCGAGGAAGCGGTGCCAGGAAATAGCACCCCATTAAGCCGTACCCGAAACCGACACAGGTGGGAAGGTAGAGTATACCAAGGCGCTTGAGAGAATGATGCTGAAGGAACTAGGCAAATTGCACGCGTAACTTCGGGATAAGCGTGGCCCATTTGTACGCAAGTATGAATGGGCGTCACAAGCCAGGGGGTAGCGACTGTTTATTTATTTAAAACACAGGGCTCTGCGAAGGCTCCCAAGCCGACGTATAGGGTCTGACGCCTGCCCGGTGCTGGAAGGTTAAGATGAGAGGTGCAAGCCTTGAATCGAAGCCCCAGTAAACGGCGGCCGTAACTATAACGGTCCTAAGGTAGCGAAATTCCTTGTCGGGTAAGTTCCGACCCGCATGAATGGCGTAACGACTTCCCCACTGTCTCCAGCATCAACTCAGCGAAATTGAATTCTCCGTGAAGATGCGGAGTACCCGTGGTTAGACGGAAAGACCCCGTGCACCTTTACTGCAATTTTACACTGGTATTAGACGTTTTTTGTGTAGGATAGGTGGGAGCCATTGAAGCGCCGGCGCCAGCTGGTGTGGAGGCATCCTTGAAATACCACCCTGACAATGTTTGATATCTAACCAAGAACCGGTTCATCCCGGTCTGGGACCGTGTATGATGGGCAGTTTGACTGGGGCGGTCGCCTCCCAAAGAGTAACGGAGGCGCGCGAAGGTAAGCTCAGGACGGTCGGAAATCGTCCTTTAGAGTGCAAGAGCATAAGCTTGCCTGACTGTGACAGTGACAGCTGAAACAGATACGAAAGTAGGTTCTAGTGATCCGGTGGTCCCGCGTGGAAGGGCCATCGCTCAACGGATAAAAGGTACGCCGGGGATAACAGGCTGATGGTGTCCAAGAGTCCATATCGACGACACCGTTTGGCACCTCGATGTCGGCTCATCACATCCTGGGGCTGGAGAAGGTCCCAAGGGTATGGCTGTTCGCCATTTAAAGTGGTACGTGAGCTGGGTTTAGAACGTCGTGAGACAGTTCGGTCCCTATCTGCCATGGGTGTAGGAAACTTGAGAGGATCTGACCTTAGTACGAGAGGACCGGGTTGGACGTACCTCTGGTGCACCAATCGTCACGCCAGTGGCGCAGTTGGGTAGCTATGTACGGAATGGATAAACGCTGAAAGCATCTAAGCGTGAAACCAGCCTTGAAACTAGGTTTCCCCATTAGGATCGTGATAGACCATCACGTTGATAGGCCGGGTGTGGAAGCACCGTAAGGTGTGGAGCTTACCGGTACTAATAATCCGATTGATTTTATCGACGTCCTCCTTCGGGAGCACGTTGCTTGATTCGATTTCGTGATCATTTCATGTACAGTACGAAGCAGGTAATTTTTGTATGCGCGCCGCAGCGAAGGCTGCCAAGCGGCGCAGCAATTATAACCAAAGTTCTGATACTTAAGAAGTGAAGTTGAACTTAAACAATCACATTAATAGCCATGAGCTATGAGCCTACAGCTAACAGCTGTAAGCTACAGGCTGTAGGCTGATAGATACCTATTCACAATTCCCCCGCTTCGGGCATCCGTATTTCAGGATGCCCGGGCGGCGAAAAAAGGCCGTTTCGACGGCTTGGTGATTATAGCGAAGGTGGTACCACACGTTCCCATACCGAACACGACCGTGAAACCCTTCAGCGCTGATGGTACTGTGTCTCAAGACACGGGAGAGTAAGTCGTCGCCAAGCCTTCCAAACGGCCTTTTTATTTGAGCTCGGCTCAAAGTCCCTCGGGCTTCGCCCTCGGTGTACTTTGAGCCGTTTTGCTTTGTCGCGACGATACTCGGGGCGGCCCTTCGCATCGTCGCGTGGTTTTTGTTTAAGTGCGCCTATCGCCCGCGCTCGCAGTGCTTGTCTGGGTTGGGGCGGAAGTTTTCGAGGGCGCGGATGCGTTCGTCGAGCGAGGGGTGGTGGAATTCTTTCTTGATCTCTTCGCGTTTTTCTTTCGGCATGCGGTGACGTGGGGCGTTGGGATTGCGTTCTTCTTCGGCGTCCAGCAGCCCGAGGGTGCGCAGGGCAGAGATCATCCAGTTCGGGTTGGTATGTTGTGCGGCGAAAGCGTCGGCCGCTTTTTCGTTTGCCGGTGAGTCGAGGGCCTTCCATGCTTCTTCATTGAAGCGGACTGATTGGGCCTGTTGGTAGTGACGAGTTTCGTGGGCCAGTGTGGCGACGATTTCCTCCGGCGACATTTTCTGCCACAGCGCTTCGCTGATATAGGGATAGGCGTGGCCGCCCACGAATACGAGGTTGGCGTCGTAGTTGGATAGGGAGCGCGAGAAATCCAAGCCGGGACGCATGATGTAAAAGGGCGGGATGGGGACGATGCCCGCGCAGATGCACATGGCTTCGTATTGTTGGCGTACCCACGCCATTTTGGGGTCGTTGTAATGCGTATCGCGGACGAAGCGGTTGCCGCCGCCGTCGCCATAGGTGATAGGCGCATTCACGCGCGGGGCTTGCCCCGTCAGCGAATAAGCGGCACCGGCTACGGCGAGTGCTTCCGCTTGCACTTTATCGGTTAATTTCACCTTGTTTTTCCTCAAAACTGGCCAAAACGGTATTGTCTTCCACTATACCAGCATTTGGTTAACATATCCTAAACATGGGCAGGGTTGCCGGCATGATCTTGCTATCCTGCGAATATGAAGGTTTTATGACAATGCACGGCCAAACCTTCATAAAAGCTTCATCCTTCGACCGCTAAAAATAGCATAGAATACAGGGTGAAGGAGTGTGTTCATTCATGGTGATGACACCGCATTTATCCGTGGCCGATGAGAAGGCCGAAACGAAGAAACGCCCGGCCTCCGTCGGCGAGCGGGTGTTCGATTTCACTGTGTATGGGCTGATGAACTGGGTGGGGACGTTTGTCATCACCGTGCCGATTGCGTGGGGGATGCAGTACAGCAAAGCGGCCAGCCCGCTTTTCAATAAGGCGGCGAGCAAGCTTGAAGGTGGTATGCCGTGGTTATTGCGCAAGGTGGATTGGGTGCTCTCACCCATTCGCAAAGTGCCCCCGGCAGCAAAAATGGCGGATCGGGCGCAGGGGGCGGCGAGCAACTTCCTGATGACGTGCACGACGATGCAGGGCGGCAATATCATGCTGATTCCCATCAAATGGGCGGAGAATCGTAAAATAAAAGCGGTGGCGGCGATCAATCGCATGGTTGGCGATACAACCGATCCCTCGACCGTCGAGGCAGTGCCGAAGCAAACATGGGGAAGTCTGATCAAGGGACGCCTGACCGCGTTTGCGGTAGTGTGGCTCACCTTTACTGGTGCCAGCATGGCGATACCGAAAACATTCGGCGCCTTCGCCGAAGAATTCGGTCATGCATTTGCCAAATGGTTCAAAGGAAAATCCTACGGTCCCAATCTTCCCGCGGGGCTGCTTGAAGAGCAGGCGGTGCTGCGGGCGACGGCAACGGGCGAGAAGGCGCTGAGTCGGCTTAAGGCTGTCAGCGAGACAATCGCCAAGCATGAAACATGGCAGTTCCAGATGGGGAAAATCGCCTCGTGGGATACGATCGCGACGACGGCGGCGGTGATTTTGCTCTATGCGGGCAGCAAGTTTTTTGCCAGAAAGAACGACGAGAAAACTGAGACAAAGGCATTGAAGGCGCGCGCGCTATCGCAGGCTCCTGCAGAGTCCGCGCGGCGCGAGGAACCGAAGGTGAGAGAACAGCCCGGCGCATCGCCGCGTATGGAGATTCTGGCGGCCTCCGCCTCGGCGGAGAAGGCGTTGACTGCATCGCCCAGCTTGGGCGCTTAAGTTTGTACATGCGTCATTGCTTAGGGCTTTGGGCGTAAGCAATCTAGCTAAACACAAGAAACGCCGTCATGCTCGCACCTGTTGCGAGCATCCACTCCGAGTTGGATCCTCGGGACGAGCCCGAGGATGACGAAGTCTGGATTGTTTCGCGGAGTTCACTCCGGCGAATGCCGGGGCTCCGCCATGACGCGGAGTTACTTCGCAGCGGTCGGTGTCGCAGGTGGCACCTCAGCAGCGGGCGTGGGGACGATATCCGGCATCGGTGCGATGGCATCCGCAGCGGGTGTGGTGACGACGGGTGGTGTCGCAGCCGCAGGAGCCGTTGCTGTGGGCTCTACAGGAGGTGTCGGCGTTGGTGCAGCAGCCGCCGGTGTGGGTTCAGTAGCCGGTGTCGGCGCAGGCACCGCCGCCGCATCCGCCGCTGCTTTGGTTTCCGCTTCGGCGCGCTCGGCAGTCGCCGCGGCTTCCGAGGCTTCCCGCTTCGCCTGGCGTTTTTCTTCCGCCGCGGCAGCGGCTGCTTCACGTTGTTTTCTGAGCTCGGCCGCTTCCGATGCGATCGCTTCTTTTTCTTCCGATGTGAGTGGCTCGGACGGCGTGCCGAAGGGCGGACTGCCTTCCGCAGCGAATGCAGTGGTGGACAACAGAGAAACGGCAACGAGGCCAAGAACAGTAGCGCGCATGAGGAACTCCCAGAGTTAAAAAAGTGATACATCCGCAATAGCGCATTGGCGGCGGGATGCAATAAAAATAGTCGCTAGTTGCTAGTCGCTAGTCGCTAGTCAATTTTTCCTAGCGCTAGCGACTGGCGCCAGCACTCATAACAAAAAAGCCGACCCCGAAGGGCCGGCTCTCTTGTCTGGTGGTGGACGAATCCGTCCGTACCAAAACATTAAGTTCGCATCGCAGCGAAAAGCTGCCAAGCGATGCTTAACTATTGGTGGCCGTGGCCAGACTCGTCTTTTTTCGACGCTTCGGTCGCGGTTTCTTCGCCTTTGGCTTTTGCATCGGCCGCGGTTGCTTCGCCTTTGGCTTTGCCTTCTTCGGTGGCAGCCGTCGCGGTAGCGTCAGCAGCCGGAGCCGGGGTGGTGGTGGCAGCCGAAGCAACGCCAGCGATAGCGGTGGCGGCGATCAGACCTAAAAGAACTTTACGCATAGATAAACTCCACATGGATAAAAAATGGCGGAAAACCCGCCTAGCCGTGAAACAATTTCACGTCATGCGTCTATATGGGCGGCACGCGGTGCCTGCAACAGGGATTTTAAGTAGTCCACAGGCTTTCGTTCAGTAGTTCAGCGGCCGCTGGCCACCACATACCCACACCGGCGGACATTGGCGAGCGGGTGGCTGGCATAGGCAATGCGCTGGGCGGTGGTGGGGCCGACAACGCCATCGGCAGGCATGCCGTAATCGGCCTGGAAGGCGCGCACGGCGGCTCGTGAAGCGCTGTCATAGCGGCCGTTTGTGGGTCCGCGATAGAAGCCCAGCTTGGAGAGCTTGCTTTGGATGATGCGGACGTTCAGTGGCGTGCTGGTATAAAGCGACGCGCTCATCGGCAGATAACCGCAATGGGCGATGGTCTGGGTGGTGTTGTCCGCGCCACCGATACGGTCGACCGGTTTCAGCGGCGATAGGGGCATAATCAGTGCTGTCGTGGTGACGGGAGCAAAAGGTAGGGGCGCTGCCTCCGTTTGCGGTGTCCAGTGTTTCTGAGCAGGCTTGAAGGGTACAGGGGCGGCTGCTTGCGCCGAAACGCATGCCATTATACTTGCCAGTAATAACAAAGTCTTTTTCATGTTATCCACCATTGTTCTTGTTGTTGGTTCAGTAGATATGTGGATAGAGGAGGGCGGGGGATTTGTAAATAAATAGTTAAGGAACAGATGTCATTCTGAGCGAAGCGAAGAATCGCGTTGTATGCGTTCGGGGATCCTTCGCTTCGCTCAGGATGACAATGGGGCGGTGCTACCGCTGCGATTCGGGCTGGGTGAGTGCAGCGGTTTCACGCTCGGCAAGCAGGGATTCGATACGGCTTTGCTTGGCTTTATGGCCCTGATCGAGAATCGCCTGCGTGCGCACGCTGACCGGGTTGCGCATGGCGCGGTCGCGCCAGCGGGTAGCGCCCGGTGTTTGTTCCTCGGCGGAGAGGATTTCCTGCTCGGGAGCATCGAGCGTTTGTTCAAGGTCGCGCGACGTGCCGAGCAGTTGCGCATCGCGCACCAGTTCACGCGAGGTGGCGCGGGCGGCGGCGGCTTCCTCGCCAGCGCGGCGTACGGACATGATGCCGCTGAAGGTGCCGGCGGTTGCCACGAGCGCTGCAACGCCGAGAATGGTAAGCGGATTGAAGGCAGCAAGGCTGAAGGCGCCTACGGCGGCGACATGGATGATTCCGCTCACCAAGCTGTAAATACCGGCGATCATTGCACCATTGGTGGCGCCGCTCATAAACCCACCGAGGAAATTGCTGCGGGTGGCCGGTGCGATACGCGGTGCTGAATCTGCTGCTTCCATGGGTTCATTATAGCAAAGATAAGGGGCAAGAAATGTGAAGGTTTTGTGAAGTTGGAGGGCGGGGAAGGGTAGCACCCCCCGCTTGCGGGGGGTCGAATGTGCCCTTGCACATTCGGGGGGGGGGGCAGAGCAGAGATGCACCCCCTCGAATCCGCTAAGAGGCGGATTCGGTTCCCCGCCATCCTCCTACGCCAAGGCTTCGGAGGACGAGGCGGGGGACACGATGCCCTACCTAGCCCCTAGCCCTTGTATTCTCCAGCGTTTTATGGTCTGCGGAGGGCATGAAATCCACCAGCACACCCATGTCTCCCGCCGCGATTGAGGCCATGTTCAGGCGCTTCGCCAAAATGGAGCCGGCGCCCAAAACCGAGCTTATGGCACCCAATCCCTACTGCCTGCTGGTGGCGATTGTGCTGTCGGCGCAGGCGACGGATGTGGGGGTGAATAAGGCGACGCCTGCGTTATTCGCCAAAGCGGATACGCCTAAAAAAATGGTAGCGCTGGGTGAGGAGCGGGTGCGCGAACATATCAAAACCATCGGGCTGTTTCGCAACAAGGCGAAGAACGTGATCGCGCTTTCGCATAAGCTACTGGATGAATTCGATGGTAAGATTCCCGAGTCGCGTGAGGCGTTAATGACGTTGCCCGGCGTGGGGCGCAAGACGGCGAATGTATGGCTCAATTGCGTGAAGGGCGAGCTTGTGATGGCGGTCGATACGCATGTGGAGCGCGTGGCCAATCGCTTAGGATTGTGCCACACGAAGAATCCACTCACGACTGAGTTGGCGCTTGAAAAACGCATCCCAAAAAAATGGATGCAGCACGCCCATCACTGGCTGATTCTACATGGCCGCTACGTCTGCAAAGCGCGCAAGCCTGAGTGCTGGAGATGCCTGGTGAGTGAGTGGTGCGGGTATAAGGAGAAGAATACTGGTTGTTAGTTGTTGGTTGTTAGTTGTTAGTTTTTCGGATGGCCGATGAACCGCCAACAACTAACAACCAACAACGATTCTTAAGCCGCTTTGATTTTCGTCGTGTTCTGGTTGGCAGGCATTTTGGCGTCGGCGACGTTGCGTACGTTACCGGAGATTTGCCCGCCGCGCTGGATTTCGATTTCACCATAGGTGACATTCCCGCGCACGCGGCCCGACGTATAGACAGTGAGCTTGCCGCGTACGGTGAGGTCGCCTTCGAAGGTGCCGGAGATTTCAGCATCCTCGACCTCGGCGGTGCCTTTCAGCGAGCCGGTTGCGGCGAGTTCAACCGTATGCACGTCGCGCATCGTCGCATCGACGATGCCTTCAATGACCACGCGATCGCAGGTGGTGATTTCGCCCTTCATTTGAATGTCGGGGCCGACGGTCAGCACGCGTTTGCTTGCTGGTTTGGTGGGTGTTGCCGTACGCTCGGGTGCGGGCGGTGCGGGACGCTGGGCCGCGGCCATCATCGCCGCTTGTGGCGGTGCGGGGCGGAAGGCAGGTGCCGCCGCTGTTGCTTGCGCGGGTGCCGCTGCCTGCGGAGCAAAGGAGGGTGTCTCGCCACTCGCGGTGCTACCGGTATTTTCGTTTGCTGCATCCATTGGGTCTACTCCCTCATCCTTGCGACGGAACATGAAATTCTCCTGCGAATCATCGATCTTCTTTTTGCTGTGTTAGCAGGGCATCGCTGCACCGCCGAGCCTACTTACTTTAACCAAATAGCGCGGTGTGCACCAGCAAAAAAATCAAAAAAGTGACAGGCACCAAGGCCGCTGTTAGAAACCGCTTATGGCCGTCTATACGCAGCTTGCCAACGAGGTGATTGCCCGGGTCCTTGATGAGGATTACGGGCTCGCCGCGCTTGATTTTGCCAAGGGTATTGCCGAGGGGGTGTCGAACAGTAACTTCCTGGTGGTGACAAAAGACGGTGAGGTCCGACACCAGTATATCCTAACCCTCTATGAAAAGCGGATCGTCCGTGAAGATATACCGTTCTTCCTGAATCTTATGCGCTATCTGGCAACGGTGGGTATTGCCTGCCCGCAGCCGTTACCGCGTAAAAATGGTGCATTGGTGGGCGAGGTGGCGGGCCGAGCGGCCGCGCTTGTTAGTTTCGTTCCCGGCCATAGCCGCACAGAGATTTCGGTGAGTGATGCGGCGGCGATGGGCGCGACGATGGGCAAGCTTCATTTGGCCACGGCGGATTATAAGGAGAGGCGGGCGAATGCGCTGTCGTTTGCCGGCTGGCGCGATATTTTTAGTAAAATTGAAGGCAAACTCGATAGGCTGGAAGCGGGGCTTGCCGCGCTGGTGCGTGATGAATTGGCCTTCCTCGAAAAACATTGGCCGAAGGATTTACCGCGTGGCGTCATCCATGCCGACCTGTTTCCGAATAATGTGTTTTTTATGGATGCGGCGGTCAGCGGCATCATCGATTTTTATTTCGCCTGCTCGGATTTCTATGCGTACGACGTTGCCATCACGCACAATGCATGGTGCTTCGACGGCGAGTCATTTGGTTTGCGCGGCAGCGATCTGCCAAGCCGCGCCGTGAAGTTGGGTTTGCGCGACAGCGAACTGCCAAGCTGCGCAGTGAAGTTCAATGCCGAAAAATCGCGGGCGCTGCTGGCTGCGTATGAAAAAATCCGTTCGCTCTCCGTCGCCGAAAAAGCAGCGATGCCGGTGCTGTTGCGCGGGGCGGCGTTGCGCTTTTTACTCACCCGCGCGCAGGATGCGCTGTTTCCTGAAAGTGGATCGCTGGTGGCGATGCTCGATCCGCTGGAGTATGTGGCGAAGTTGCGATTCCATCGCGGTGAAGCGTGATGCGTGTAGCGTGCAGCGAATACTTGTGTCGCGTCACGCACCACGCTACACGCACCACGAGGGTTGTGAGATGAAGCATGTCGATATCTATACGGACGGCGCATGCAGCGGAAACCCCGGTCCTGGCGGTTGGGGCGCGTTGTTGATTTACGGCAAAACGGAAAAGGAAATCTCCGGCCACGAAGACACGACGACCAATAATCGTATGGAGTTGATGGCGGCGATCAAAGCCCTTCGCCATTTGAAGGAGCCATGCAAGGTGACGCTGCATACGGATAGTAAATATGTGCAGCAGGGGATTACAGAATGGGTCGAGGGTTGGGAAGCGCGCGGCTGGAAAACAGCGGATAAAAAACCGGTGAAGAATGTCGATCTCTGGCAAGCGCTCATCAAGGCCGCGGAGAAACACGATATTCACTGGAAATGGGTGAAGGGCCATGCGGATAATGGCTTCAACAACCGCGCCGATGCGTTGGCGACCGGGGCGATTAAAAAAGTGGTGCGTGATGCGTGATGCGTGTGCCCTCACCCAAAATCCACTAAGAAGTGGATTTTGACCTCTCCCGGTGGGAGAGGTAGGCAAGTGGCGGGAACCATGCCCTACGGTGACCTCTCCCTTGGGAGAGGTCGAAATTTGCGTTTGCAAATTTCGGGTGAGGGTTATGTGAGGGAATTTTTTTAGAAGGAGGCTTTATGAAAACGTCGTTTTATCTCGCAGTATTTGCCGCAGCATTTTTTGCGCAGAATGCCTATGCGCTGAAAATCACCAATCTTGATTCCGTGACGCATACGGTGGTTTACGATTCCTCGGGCAAGCCGGAGGAGTTGACGGTGGCGCCCGACCAGTCGGTGCATTTTCATGGACGTCCGGATGGATTTCTGTCGCTCAAGCCTGCGGGTGAAGGGGTGAGGCGCGATAGCGGCAACATCCATGCGGACGGGATATTGTCCGGTATCATCGGCGCCGTGCGCAGCGAGAATATCCCAGCTTCGGCCAATTACGACTTTGTCATCTGGCCCGGCGGCAGGCTGATGATCCAGACCCACCGCAACGGGAATGTGTTTTAGGGTTTCTTGGTGATTCGTGTGTATTTCGCGCGAATATTAACCTTTTTGTCATAAAAGGTTCACACAACTGCCCCATTATTTCTGCTATGGATGTGCTTGTTAACCTAAACGAGGGAGGAAGTTATGGCAGGCATTGCAATGGACATCATACAAACGTTTTTTGATGTTAAGTATAAACGGACCCCGCCTTTATTGCCGATAGCGGATGCTGTCGTGCGCAGCAGGCAACAGGCGGCGGCGTTTTCAAAGGCTGTCGATGCGTTTAATGCGGCGGTGGGTATGGGTAAAGGTGACCTTGAAGTGAGTAACCGCTTTTTTGATGTGCGGCCGCTGATGCTTGAACCTTCGATTTGCCGTTCGGATAACACGAATATAACGTTAGATTTGCAAGAAAGCCTAAGACTTGCCTATCTTGGTGAGCAATCCATGGTGGTGCGGTTAAATTTTAGAGGGGTCCACAGAAGCGAATTTGCTTCCGCATTCAGAGAATTTTCGGCCTTTGGCAAGGGATTCGCGCTTACCCCGGACACTATGGACGCGTACATCAATGGTATTCAGCGAGCGACGGAAGTGGCGCGCGGGCTTACCTTTGCGTTCAACACAAAAAATCCTCAGCCAACTAACGATGAGTTACGGGATGTAAGGGCCCAGATTGAGCTTGCTGCTCGCAAAGAGCTTAGAAAGCACATCAATGCAATTGATACGAGGGTGACCGCTGGTGCCGTAGCGCAGCCAGACTCTCCTGCGCCTTCTGTGTTACAGGCGCCGAAACGCTCGAAGTCTGCAAGCGCGATTGCGCCTTAGCCTGCTTTCTTCGCCCTTAAGGCTGCCTGTGCGGCGGCGAGGCGGGCCACTGGCACGCGGTAGGGCGAGCAGCTGACGTAATTCAAGCCGACTTGCTGGCAGAAATTGATCGAGGCGGGGTCGCCGCCATGCTCGCCGCAGATGCCGAGCTTGATGTCTTTGCGCGTGGCACGCCCGCGTTCGACGGCGATTTTGATGAGTTCGCCGACGCCGTCGACATCCAGCGTGACGAAGGGATCCTGTTCGATGACGCCTTTCTTTTTGTAATCCTCGATGAAGTTGGCCGCATCGTCGCGCGAAATACCCAGCGTGGTTTGGGTGAGGTCATTGGTGCCGAAACTGAAGAACTCGGCGAGCTCGGCGATTTCGCCCGCACGAAGTGCGGCGCGCGGGAGCTCGATCATCGTGCCGACCATATATTTGAAGGTGGTGCCGGATGTTTTCATCACGCTTGCCGCCGCATCGTCGATGACTTGCTTCATCAGCGCCAGCTCGCGCCGCGACATGATGAGCGGGATCATGATTTCAGGGAATATATTCCCGCCGGCTTTTTGCACTTCGACCACCGCCTCGAAAATCGCGTGCGACTGCATGGCGTAAATCTCAGGGTAGGTGATGCCGAGGCGCACGCCGCGATGGCCGAGCATGGGGTTCGATTCGTGCAGTTGCGCCGCGCGGTATTTCATGACTTCGAGCGGCAGGCCTGCGGCGTCCGCCACCTGCTGCATTTCTATTTCCGTGTGCGGTAAAAACTCGTGCAATGGCGGGTCGAGCAGGCGGATGGTGACCGGCAGCCCGTCCATGATTTTGAATATCTGGGCGAAGTCTTTGCGCTGGTAAGGGAGTAACTTTGCAAGTGCGTGCTCGCGGGCTTTTTTGGTTTCGGCGACGATCATTTCGCGCACGGCGACGATGCGTTCGGCATCGAAGAACATGTGCTCGGTGCGGCAAAGGCCGATGCCTTCGGCGCCGAAATTGCGCGCGGCAATGGTGTCCGCCGGCGTTTCGGCATTGGCGCGGACTTTCATCGTGCGCGCTTTATCGGCCCACTCCATAATCGTGGTGAAATCGCCGGAAAGATTCGGCTCTACGGTGCCGACTTCGCCGAGCATGACCTCGCCGGTCGAGCCGTTCAGGGTGATGACGTCGCCTTCTTTTACTGTCACACCTCCCGCAGAGAATTCTTTTTTTGCGTAGTTAATGCGGAGTTCTCCTGCGCCGGAAACGCAGCATTTTCCCATACCGCGGGCGACCACGGCGGCGTGCGATGTCATGCCGCCGCGCGCGGTCAAGATGCCTTGGGCGACGACCATGCCGTGAATGTCTTCCGGGCTGGTTTCGATGCGGACGAGGATGACTTTTTCTTTGAGGTTGGCGCGATGTTCCGCATCATCTGCCGAGAATACGACCTTGCCGGATGCGGCGCCGGGCGAGGCGGGAAGGCCTTTGGCGATGACGTGTTTTTTGGCTTTGGGGTCGAGCGTGGGGTGCAGCAATTGATCGAGCGATAGGGGGTCGATGCGCAGCAACGCTTCATCTTTCGTGATGAGTTTTTCGGCGACCATATCGACGGCAATTTTGAGCGAGGCTTTCGCCGTGCGTTTGCCGTTACGTGTTTGCAGCATCCAGAGTTTGCCGGATTCGACGGTGAACTCGATATCCTGCATGTCGCGGTAATGTTTCTCGAGCTTTTGGTAGATTTTGACAAGATCGCCAAACACGTCCGGCATGACTTCTTCCATCGAAGGCAGTGTACTTTTCATTTCTTCTTTGCCCGCCTTGGTAAGCGGTTGCGGCGTGCGGATTCCGGCCACTACATCCTCGCCCTGGGCATTCACCAAAAACTCGCCGTAGAAAAGTTTCTCACCGGTCGACGGGTTGCGAGTGAAGGCCACACCGGTCGCGCAATCCTCGCCCATATTGCCGAAGACCATGGATTGGATATTGACCGCCGTGCCCCAGCTTGCCGGGATGTCGTGCAGGTTGCGATAGGTATTCGCGCGCGGATTCATCCACGAATCGCAGACGGCGCGGATGGCGCCCCAGAGCTGCTCGTTCACGTCTTCGGGGAAGGGTTTTTTGATTTCGGCTTTTACTTTGTCTTTGTATTGGGCGACGAGTTCTTTGAGGTCGTCGGCGCCCAAATCGGTGTCCTGCGAGAAATCGCGCTCGTTTTTCATCATGTCGAGCAGGTCCTCGAAATGGGAGTGGTCCACACCCAGCACCACGTCCGAATACATTTGAATGAAGCGGCGGTAGGAGTCATAGGCAAAGCGCGCATTGCCGGTTTTGGCAGCTAAGCCCTCGACGGTGGCGTCGTTGAGGCCGAGATTGAGAATCGTATCCATCATCCCCGGCATGCTTGCGCGGGCGCCTGAGCGCACCGAAACCAGCAGCGGGTTCTTCGCATCGCCGAATGTGCGATGCACAGCGCGCTCAATGGTTTTGATACCGTCTGCGACTTGCGCTTCGAGGGATTTGGGGAATTGCTTGCCCGCCGCGTAATAGCCGACGCAGACTTCCGTGGTCAGCGTGAAGCCGGGGGGAACGGGCAGGCCGAGTGCGCACATATCAGCCAGATTTGCGCCCTTGCCGCCGAGCGAGTTTTTCATCGCAGCGGAGCCTTCGGCCTTACCATCGCCGAAGGTGTAAACGAGTTTTTCTGAAGTGTCGGTTTTTTTCATGACGGCAGATGATTTCATAGCATAGTTCCCTGATTTGTCATGCCGTCTTCATGACGGCATCCGCCTTCGCTAAAGCTACGGCGGACGCAGTCCGACCGGACCCCGTCATGCGACGGGGTGACACGTTTGTTATGATGTAAGCACTGCATACTCAGCCCTCAATTTTTGAAAAGTCAGCAATCTGGTTGGCGGCGTCGCGCACGCCGGCGAGCAGCGACAGGCGCGCTTCCCGGTGGCCTTCTTCGGTGACCATCACGTCGTCGAAGAAGGTGTTGATGGGGGCAGCGAGCTTGGAGAGCGCATCGAGCGAGACGACTTTCTCCTGCAGGGCAGCGAGCAGCTGCTGTTCCGCCGGTTTAGCAAAGGTTGCTTTCTGCGCGGTGGCGAACTGGTATTGCGTTTTGGCTTTTTTCTCTTCCGCCGCCAGGATATTTAACGCGCGTTTAATGGCGGCGAGCGCTCCTTCGCCTTCTTTCGACTCAGTCCATTTCGCAAGGCTGCGTGCTTGTTCGGTGATGACGTTAGGCACAAAGGTTTTTTCTTTGATGTTTAATGCTGCATCTACCACATCATGTTTGAGCCCATCGTCGCGCAGCATCTGTTTCAGCCTGTCGCGGAAAAATTCGATGATTTCCGGATCATTTGTAAATTTGGCAATATCAACATTCCATCTGAATTTTAGCGTGATGCGCATGATTCCAATGGTGGCGCGACGAAGTGCGAAGGGGTCTTTGGAACCAGTGGGTTTTTCTCCCGCGCCGAAAAGAGAAATGATGGAATCCAGTTTGTCGGCGATAGAAATGATGGCTGCGATTGTGGATTGTGGTTCCGCGTCCATTGCGCCAAGCGGTTTGTAGTGGTCGCGAATCGCAGTAGAGATTTCTGCGGGCAACTTCTCATTTTGGGCATAGTAGCATCCCATGATTCCCTGTAAGTCAGGAAACTCCCCAACCATCCCCGTGGTCAAATCTGCCTTACAAAGTTTTGCAGCCTGACGTACTTGGTCAATATCAATGCCACCTACAACCGTTTCAGCAATGGTGATTGCGTATTTTTCTATCCGCTTCACTTTCTCGCTCATCATCCCAACTTTAGCGTGGAATACGACATCGGCGAGGCCTTTGGCCCAATCGCTAAGTGGCTTTTTCTTGTCCTGCTCCCAATAGAATTCGCCATCTGATAAACGTGCGTGTAATACGCGCTCGTTACCGGCGATGACGGTTTTGCCCTTATCGGAGGTCACCATGTTGGCGACGATAATGAACTTGTTGGTAAGTTTTCCTGCGCCATCGATCAAGGCAAAGTAGCGCTGGTGCACCTTCATTTCAGAAACGAGAACTTCTGGTGGCAGCTCGAGGAATTTCTTATCGAACGTGCCCAAAAGCGGCGTCGGCCATTCCACTAAACCCGTTACTTCATTAGTAAGGCCTTCTTCATCGAGTGGTATTAGATTTTGAGTGGCTGCAAGAATTTGTACTTCATTCTGAATTCGTACTCTTCGATCTTCAAAATGAACAAGGACATGTGCTTTCTTTAAAGTGTCTGCATATTGCGCGGCATCCTCGATTTTTACTTCGCCGGTGTGCAGGAAGCGGTGGCCCTCGGTGATGTTGCTGGCGGTGAGTGCGCCAAATTGCACGGGAATGATTTTTGTATCGAGCAGACAGACAATGCGATGCAGTGGGCGAACCCATGTTTGCGTGCCTGCGCCCCAGCGCATGGACTTCGGCCAGACGAAACTTTTGAGGACTGTTTCGATGATTTCCTTGGCGACGTCCGAAGTGGGGCGGCCTTTGCGGTGGATCATGGCGAAGTAATAACCGTCCCGCTGTTCGCATTGTGCGGCGGTAAGACCGACAGAGTTCAGGAAACCTTTCATGGCTTGTTCCGGTGCGCCGACTTTGGGGCCTTTCTTTTCTTCCGTTACATCTGGTTGCACGTCTGGCAAACCAGCGAGCTGGATAGCGAGATGGCGCGGAGATACAAAAGTTTTAACCCAGCCGCCTTCAATGTTGTATTTTTCTTTGAAGCCGTTGCTCATACGAAGAGCTAACTGGTCACAAGCCCCGCGCTGCATCCGCGAGGGGATTTCTTCGGAGAATAGTTCGAGTAGGAGGGTTGACATGTTAGTTCGCCTCCGCACATGCCACTTGCGTCATTCCAGCGCAAGCTGGAATCCACCTTAAGGAAGATGGATTCCCGATGAAGCTTTGCAACCAAACACGTTGTGTTTGGGCAAAGCTAACTCGGGAATGACGAATTGTGGGGTTCATCGCCGAACCACCTTACGTTTGGGGTCGAGCATGACGAGTGACGGTTTTTTCTTGATGCGATTTTTGGCGTCGAGCAGTACCACGGTCGGCGTATATTTTTTGGCGGCTTTTTGTTTCATGTGCACATAGGCGATGACGATGACTTTATCGCCCTTCTTCACCTTGTGCGCGGCGGGACCGTTGACAACGATATGGCCGGATTTAGTGGGGTATTCGAGCACGTAAGTGGTGAGGCGTTCGCCGTTCCTGAAGTTGAGCACATCGACTTGTTCATGCGGTAACAGCCCTGCTGCGTCCATGAGATCGCGCGGGATGCCGATCGAGCCTTCATAGTTAAGGTCAGCATCGGTCACGATCGCGCCGTGCAGTTTGCATTTGAGCATGGTGAGGTTCATTGGGTTTTCTCCGCGGCGGGTTGTTTCTCCGTGGCCGGACAGGCGGCGTCCTTGCTGTGGGCAGCCAAGGTCTTTTGCAGCTCGGGGACTTTCTCGCCGATCATGTTTGCCGCTTCCTCCTGCATGGAGATTTTTAGTTGTGGGCTGAGTTTTAGTAGGCGTGCGCCCGCGCTCGTCTGGTAGAAAGCGCGGATGACGGCGAGCTCGTTAAAGTCGAACGTAGCGGCGTAGGTTTTCACGAGGTAGGGGCGCATGTTCTGGTAGCTGACGATGCCGAGCAGGGATTTTGTGACATCGGGCAGGGCGGTGGCCGGGCAGGGCATCGTGCTGATCAGCGGGGCGACGATGGCGTCGGCGCTGGCCTGAATGGAGGCGTCGAACGGTTCGAGCTGATTCATGAGGTCAACCAGTTGCTCGGCGGCTTTGGTGCGGGCGAAGTCGTCAACGGCAGCGCTTGCTGGGAGTGGCAATAATAGTGCGGCGATGAGCAGCATGTGCTTCATGCGGCCTCCTGCGATTGGACATAGGCTTCGCAGCAGGCTTTGGCCAGCGCACGTACGCGACCAATATAGGCGGCGCGCTCGGTGACACCAATGACGCCCCTAGCATCGAGCAAATTGAAACGGTGCGAGGCTTTGATGCATTGGTCGTAGGCGGGGAGTGCAAGGTTCTTAGCGAGGAGGGATTTGCATTCCTTCTCGGCGTCGGTGAAATGCTGCAACAGTTGGCCGGTGTCGGCGTGCTCTAAATTGTAGGCGCTGAACTCGACTTCGTTTTGTTTGAACACATCGCCGTAAGTAAATTGTGGCAGGTGGCAGGTGGCAGGTGGCAGATTACCTTTTTCACTTGTCACTTGCCACTTGTCACCTGCCACATCATTCCATTTGAGATCAAACACATTCTCCACGCCCTGAATATACATGGCGAGGCGCTCGAGCCCGTAAGTAAGCTCGCCCGATACCGGGTTGCATTCGATGCCGCCGACCTGCTGGAAATAGGTGAACTGGGTGACTTCCATCCCGTCGCACCAGACTTCCCAGCCGAGGCCCCATGCGCCGAGCGTGGGCGATTCCCAATCATCCTCGACGAAGCGGATGTCGTGCAGTTTGGGGTCGATGCCGAGTTCGATGAGCGAGTCGAGGTAGAGCTGCTGGATGTTGTCCGGCGATGGTTTGAGGATCACCTGGAACTGGTAGTAATGCTGCAGGCGGTTGGGGTTCTCGCCGTAGCGGCCATCCTTCGGGCGGCGGCTGGGCTGCACATATGCCGCATTCCATGGCTTCGGCCCCAGCGCGCGCAGCGTGGTGGCGGGATGAAACGTACCCGCACCGACTTCCATATCGTACGGCTGCAGGATGACGCAGCCCTGCCGCGCCCAGTAGTTCTGGAGGGTTAGAATAATGTCCTGAAATGATTTCGCCATGCGCGCTATCGTTTAGCGGCTGGGCGGGGCTTAGGCAACCATTCTTAGGGGTTTTTTACGCGTGCCCAACCGTGGTCGAGAAGAACGCCATGTTGACGCCGAGGGATTCACTGGCGCTGATCCATTTCACGTCGCTCTCCGTATTGAAGACGAGGTTTGCCGAGGCGGGGACGGAAATCCAGCTGTTTTGCTCGATTTCCTGCTCGAGCTGTCCGGCGCCCCACCCGGCGCAACCGACGACGAGCGCCGCCTGTTTGGGGCCACAGCCTTTAGCGATGTCGGACAAAATCGAGGACGAAGCGGTGACGGCGAGTTCGTTCGTGCGCGACAGCGAGAATTCACGGAAATAATCGGTCGAGTGGATGACGAAGCCGCGTGAGCGGTCCATCGGTCCGCCGAAATACACAGGAATATCGTGCATCGCGGCTTCTTTGGGCAGGTCCATGCCTTCCACAAGCGCGGTGTAATTGACGAGCTCCAGCGGTTGGTTGACGATGAGGCCCATGGCGCCCTCGGCGTTGTGGGCGAAGATATAGACGACCGCTTTCTGGAAGCAGCCGGTGTTGATGAGCGGTGTGGCGACAAGGAGATGCCCGGCGAGATAGCCGTCCGACGTGGTGGCGTCGATAATCGTGGGAGAAGTGACGGTGGGGGTTTTGAGGGCGATATCGGCGCCCGCTTTGGCGTTCAACATGGATTTAACGGAGGTAAAGAGGGTTCTCATAACGCGGCACCACCATGTGTTGTAAAGCTCTGAGCCTACAGCCTACAGCTATAAGCTCCAAGCTGTCGGCTGTTAGCTTAATTTCGATTAATGTACCATATGGGGCGGGTTATCGCCAAATACAATCCACCTGCTCAACACAAAAAAACTTCAGATTTCTATTGATTCTCCTGTGCCGAGCGAAATAGCACGAGTTTAGGCGACATCCATTGGGGGGTAGTGGCGGTGATGGGGGTATTGCCCACAGTAAGCGGGGTATTTTTTGCCTCGGCTTTGGCCATTTCCTCGAACTTCAAAAGGGCCAATCCATGCCCGTTTTGCGCGCCGCGCAGGGTGCCAACCTTCACCGTGCCTGCTATGATTTCGCTGCCAGCCGGGGGTAGAGGGGCGGTGCCCTTCACGATATAAAACCCACGGCGGGCGATGTTTTTATGGTGCATGCGGGCTGTGACTTCCTGCCCGACATAGCAGCCCTTGGTGAAGCTGATGGCGTGCAAAAGGTCGTAGCCCAAATCCATGGCGGTATCGTCCATGATGTCGAACGCGCTGTCAGGAACACCGAGATTGATGCGGGTTTGGTGGTAGGATTCGGTAGAAAGAGGGAGCTGGGGGCTGGGGGCTGGGGGCTGGAAGTACCAGCGCTGCGGCATATCGGGATGGCGCGGATCGGCGAGGCCGTCGGAGGTAACATAGGCGACGTGCCATTGGTCCGACACATCGCGGATGCTTACCTTGGCGCGGAGTTTATACATCGACAGGCGTTTGATCAGCGTGTCTTTGTGGATGGCGGGTGTGTCGAGCAGTACTGCGCCGCTTGGCAGCTGATCCTGCGGCGCGCTATAAGCGTCGTTCTCGTGCTTACGAAGAAAAAAATCATGGGCGAGTTTGCCCTGTGGGGTGAGAATCGCCGCGAATAATAATGCGGTGTCGGATAGTAGATTCACATCCTGCGTGACGATGCCTTGCAGGAAATGGATGCGGTTATCGCCGGTGATTTCAATCATCGCGCGGGATGGGTCGTGGTGGGTCATGCTAGTGAGTGTAGTGAGTTGAGAGTTAAGAGTCGAGTCCCTATGCCCTCACCCGAAGAGGCCCTCTCCCAAAATCCGTCAAGACGGATTTTGACCTCTCCCGATGGGAGAGGTACGCAAGCGGCACGTTCTTGCTTCTTTCTGCCAATCCGCGTGAGCGGATACACCTCTCCCATTGGGAGAGGTCGAAATCGCATCGCGATTTCGGGAGAGGGCTATGGCGAATTTCGGGAGAGGGCATTCTGTGTTGATTCAGCGAATGGTCGCAATAGCGCGCATTACCGCATCGAGTTTTTTGGCAACGACGGGCAGGGCGTAAGTTTCCTCGGCGCGCAGACGGGCAGCGGCGCCCATGCTTAAACTGCGCTCGGGATTATTCAGCACTTCTTCCAGCGCATTAGCAATCCCTTCGGCGGTGATGGGGGTGATGATACCGGTCGCGCGGTCGGTGAGGATATTCGATGGCCCGCCACAATCGGTGGTGACGATGGCCCGCGCATGGGCCATGGCTTCGAGCAGCGAGATGGGAAAACTCTCCGTGCGCGAGCTCATGCAGAAGATGTCGATGGCGCGAAAGAAGTCGGCGGGGTTGTTGACCCATCCGGCCCACGTGATGCGTGTATCGAGCTGTAGCTTTGTGGCCTGTGCCTTGAGCGATGGTTCAAGCGCACCGGTGCCCGCGATGACGGCGCGGAAGGTGAGGCCGCGATCGCGCAATAGGGCCAGCGCGTCGAGCAAAATATCGAAGCCTTTCTCGTGGGAAAAGCGGCCCATAGCGCCGATGATGGGCGGGTTGCCAAAATTGCGCGGAACGAAAACGGGCAGGCGAATCAGGTTGGGCACAACATACTGCGTGCCCAGTTCGCGCGCGCGGGATTCCGAAAGCGCGATGATGGCTTTCGCGTGAGACGGGCGTTTGAAAAATCGGCTATGGGCGACGACGGCGATGGGTGGTAGTTTCTTTAATCCGCGTGTCATGCTGCTCGCGCGATTGCCGTGCAGCAGGATGGCGTCGAACTGCGGCAAGAGTCGCTGGAGTGTTTTGCGCGCGAAGATGTTCCATGCATACGGGGCGTTGATGTACTCCACATTGCCGGTGAGTTGCGGGATGATGGCGGCACCGTCGCGCACGATGGCGGTGACGTCGTGGCCCATCAGGCGCAGCGCTTCGGACGTATCGACGAGGGCCTGCTCCAGCCCGCCGCGTTTTCCGCCGAACATGATGTTTGCTATTTTCATCGGAGGTGAGTGTAGAGAGTCGAGTGGCGAGAGTCGAGAGCCCTGAGCCGAGTAAGTTTGGCACGGTGGTGGGGTTCCTCCCCCCTCTAGGGGGGAGGTTAGGAGGAGGGCGTTCGAGGTTTGCTCCGAGTTTGAGTATGCGGAAATGCTGCCGCCCTCTCCCTATCCCTCCCCCTCAAGGGGGAGGGAAGAGCAAGCGGCGACGCCTTGCCACCGCTTCCAATCCGCGCAAGCGTTTTAGGGATGACATTTTTCACGCGACTCTCGACTCAAGCCACTCGACTCTACCTTAATGAATCCGTATCGGTGCGGTGAGGAGTTTGAATTCCTGCGGCGTGACGAGCTCGGCATGGGCGACTTTGACGGAATGGATTTTGCCGTCGAGCTCGCGATTCCAGAAATCGAGGAATTTACTCAAGGTGGGGAATTTCGGCGCGAGGTCGAGCTCCTGCCAGATATAGCTTTGCAGCAGCACGGGATGATCGGGGAAATGGTAGAGAATCTCAGCCGTGGTCAGGCGATAGTCACGCAGCATTAATTCAAGTTCTGAATGGTCCCTATGCGCCATATCTGAAGGCCAGTATAGCAGAAAAACAGGGTGGGGGCTAGCTTCCCAACGAAGCGGAAAAAATAAAACCCGCCGGAGCGGGTTTTAATCTGCACCGCACCAAAGCTTGCTTTCGCTCAGTCGGTGCGGTGGCCTGTTGTCAGGTCTTAGACGCGGATCAGCAAGCTGAGAGCCGCTAACAGTTTCAGTATAGATTCTTACAGATGCTTTGTCAACGACGATAGGCCCATTCCCCGCAATACGCAGGACTGGATATCTTTCATTTGGGCGTCATTTACCGTTGAATAATAGTATATTCGCTTGCCGTTGCTGGTTTTTCCAAGCCGGATAAAATCAAGCCGATGAAAACCCAGCGCGTACACCATATCTCCTTTCACCCACACGCCGCTGCTCTGGTAATAGGAAGGCAACGGGGGAACAATATCGATCTGCATGTGATACGGCATGACGGGATTAGGAGGCGTAGTACTGAGTGCGACAACGGTGCATAAGCCGGGTCTTGCCACTATTTTTGGACTCAGCACGACCACCGGTCGGCTGGGTTTTACCATTTCGGGTTCCTGAAATCCCCGGCTGAAATCAGCCATCAGAATAGAGCCCTTCGGCGGATGTTCTGTGATTGCCATGCAGGCCCAATAGATAGGCAATGCCGGGCTTTGTCTACTGCATCTTAAGTATAAAATAGCAGGCTTTGGTGCCGTTGGTGACGGTGTAGTCGGCGAGGGCGGGCGTGTCCGAATCGGCGCAATTGGCGGCGGTGGAGTTCTCGGGCGTGGTGACCCAACCGAGGCCCGGTTTGCCGTCGTCGAATTTAGAATCAAGCTGGTAGGCTTCCTTGGGGGTGAGGAAATAGTCGATGGGCATGCCGGTGTCGGTGGTCTGTTGCCCGGCGATGCGCAGCACATGAAAGTATTTTCCGACGAAATAGAGCGCGTCCCCACCAGCGACTTCGCCGCTCGCCGCATCCGGATGGTCGAAGAAATAGCCGACCCCATCCATCGCCGCCCGCGGGATATTGCTGCCGAGCACGGCCTGCGCGGCACCGCCTGAACCTGTGGCGCCCGTATAGCTGCCTTGGATGAGCTTGGCCAAGGCGAGGTGCTCAAAGGCGTAGAAATATTCGTTCGTATTGGTGGTGACAGCGCGAATAAAGCCGTTGCCATCGCCATCGCCTGCACTTGCCCACTGGCCGGAGGCGGCAGCCATATCGCCGGGCACGGCGGCGTAGGTGCTTTCGAATCTGTTGAAGCCGTCGATATAATAACGCGCTTCCTGCATCACGGTGGTAAGCTGTGCGCCCTTGAGGTAGCTCTGCAGCGCCACGATGCCGCCCGCGATCAATCCGACGATGGCAAGCACAATCGACATCTCGAACAGGGTGAAGCCTGCGCTGAAATCCTTCCACTTCATACACTTAACCTAACCTCAACTTATCCCCGCTGTACAATTATTTCTTTGTGGGATGGCGTGTAAATTGCTATGATTAGAAGACAATGATGCGAAGAAAACCCATGCGCCGGCCGCTGGGACAGGCGCTTGTCGCGCTGAGTCTTATTCTGCCGTCCTACCCGAGCTTTGCCGCCTCCGACCCGCTGGTCGAGGGGGCGCGCCTGTGCACCCAGTATTTCCCTGCCGCTGAGAAGCGCTATGGAATCCCCAGCCATTTAATCGCGGCGATTTCTTCGGCGGAATCCGGCCGCTGGCATAAAGGACTCGGTATGCCACTGCCCTGGCCGTGGACGATCAATGTCGAAGGCCAAGGGCATTATTACGAGTCGAAAGCTGAAGCGATGGCGCATACCGCCGCCTATCTCAAAGCGGGTCGCAGTGTTGATGTGGGCTGTATGCAGGTGAACCTGAAGCATCACCCGCGGGCCTTCGCCAGCCTCAATCAGGCGTTCGACCCCGGCTATAACGTGGCGTACGCCGCCAAGTTCTTGCGGCAGAATTACGATGATCTCGGCGATTGGGTGAAGGCGACCGCCGCCTATCACTCGCGCACGCCGTATTACGGCAACAAATACCTCGTGCTCATCGAGAAAAGCTGGAACCGCATCGTCGCCCGCGTGCAGCAGGCGCGCAGCGGCAAGATGCCATCCTCGACCAACGACCTGTCGCCGCAATTCAGCCGCTATCGCTCGCAACTCGCCAGTACCACCGTGCCCTCGCGCGGCGTGGCGAGCAGGCCCATTGCCAGCACGCATGGGGTGAAGGTGGTGACGGTGAAGGACGCGCCGTCTCGCCAAGCGGATGTACTCGTGATTACGCCCAAGCAGGATGCGCCGATCAAGGTGGCCAATGCGGCGGTAGTCCCGGCGGCGGCGATTCCTGATACGATGCCTGTTGTTGCCACGCCTGCGGTGAAAAGTATTATGATTGATGCCAACGGCAATGCCAGCGCGTCGCAGGGGAGCAACGCTCCCAAGCCGAACTTCGTGTTCGCGAATTAGTCTTCAGTCGTCGGTCTTCAGTCTCCAGTTGCCAGCACACCGGGATTCTAATAACTGAAGACGAGTGACTGGAGACTATATGCAGCCGTTTGAACTCGTTGAAGTGAACACGCTCGAAGTTGTCTGCGATGGTGGTGGCGACGCGCTCGGCCATCCGCGCGTGTATCTCCACATCGATCGCGACCATGATGGCAAGGTCGTTTGCGGCTATTGTTCGCGCAGCTATGTCTATCGCGATTCGCAGCAAAAAGGCGCCGCATGACGGCACTTGTCATACTTTTGTGCGTCCTGATGCTACTCACCGCAATCGTGCTGTTCACTGGCATGTTTGTCATGGCAAAAGGTGGTGAGTTTAACAAAAAATACGGCAATAAGCTGATGCAGTTGCGCGTTATCTGCCAGGGGGCGGCGATTGTGGTGGTGGCGATTATCCTGATGGTGAAGCACTGATGAAAATTCTGGTCCCTGTAAAACGTGTCGTTGATTACAACGTCAAAATCCGTGTGAAGGCGGATGGGTCAGGCGTCGAACTCGCCAATGTCAAAATGAGCATGAACCCGTTCGACGAAATTGCCGTCGAGGAAGCGGTGCGCTTGAAGGAAAAAAAAATCGCCACGGAAGTCATTGCGATTTCCATCGGCGTGAAGCAGTGCGAGGAAACGCTGCGCACGGCGATTGCGGTCGGCGCCGACCGCGCGATTCACATTCTCACCGATCAACGAATCGAGCCGCTGGCTGCAGCAAAATTGCTGAAAGCCGTGGTGGCCAAGGAACAGGTGGGGCTTGTCATCGCCGGCAAACAGGCGATTGACGACGACGCCAACCAGACCGGGCAAATGCTGGCTGCATTGCTCGGCTGGCCACAGGCGACCTTCGCTTCAAAAGTCGAGATAGCTGGTGATGAGGCGACGGTGACCCGTGAGGTAGATGGCGGGCTTGAAACCATCGCGGTGAAACTACCCGCAGTGATCACGACCGACCTGCGCTTGAACGAGCCGCGCTATGCGAAATTGCCGGATATCATGAAAGCGCGCAGCAAACCGCTTGCGGTGATGTCGCCTGCGGATTTGGGCGTCGATATCACGCCGCGCACTACCGTGAAGTCGGTCGCCGAGCCGCCGAAGCGCAAGGGTGGCGGCAAGGTGAAGTCGGTGGCGGAGCTTGTCGACAAACTCAAAAACGAGGCGAAAGTCATATGACCATTCTCGTTATTATCGAGCATGAAAAGGGAAAAATTGCTGCAGCCACGCGTGCAGCAATTGGTGCAGCAAAAATAGTATCCTCCCATGGGGGTGGCGATATCCATGTGCTTGTTGCAGGGCACAATATTTCTGAAATCACCAAGCAGGCTGGGGCTCTTGAAGGGGTCGCACAGGTGCTGGTGGAGGACGATGCGCTTTATGAACACCCGCTGGCGGAAGTGATTGCCCCGTTCATTACCGAAATTGCTGCGGGCTATTCGCATGTTTTTGCTGCAGCAACGAGCTTTGGGAAAGATGTCATGCCGCG
>JANNSK010000083.1:0-23548 GCA_031402515.1 Alphaproteobacteria bacterium
AAGCCCCCCTCCCAGCCTCCCCCCGGTGGAGGGAGGAGCTGGGGGGGATCCCCACCACTCGCGACGTATAACTCTCCGTCATATGGTTGAAGCTGATGACCAGTTCGCCGATAAACGTATCGCCATTTCTATCGGTTATGCGCGCGGCTTTGCACCACGGCAGAAATTCTGGATATTTTTCAATATCAATCACCATCGCATAAAGCTGCGCGGGCGAGTAGGGCGAGAACCGGGTTTCGGAGTGAGTGGGCATAAGAAAAACAAAATGTCATGCAATTGTCATAATGATTAACAGTTTTTTATGCTAGAAATAGCACTAGGCCAATAAAAATGAGGTAAATTATGACACACTACATGAAGGCGGACATTGTTTTGGAGGGTAATGATTTTGGTCGTCCACCCTCCCAAACAGCGGTATTGCGTGGGACGAACGACGTAGACATTGTCACCGTACAAAAAACGATCAATTCGATGGTGTATAAGAATCCGGCATACAAGAACGTCAATGCAACCCTTAATGATATTACATTAAGTGAAATTCCGAACGGAGCGGCGCTTAAGGTGTCTAACGTAAGTGGCGTGACTACCTACATCCTTGAAGGCTTTAATACCAAGGTAGATAAGCTGATGTTGGATGGCAAAGAATATACACTGGACGAAATTCTCAGTTGTGGTGGGTCAGCAGGGACCTCTCTGTGCAAGGAGCACATGCAACGCAAAGGCGCTTCACGCTGACGCTATAAATTATCATTCGTCGCTTCGGGATTCTGTTCCGCCAATTGCTTATTCCGCGCATCGCGCATTTTGGCGAAGTCGGCATCCGCGTGATAGCTGGAGCGGGTGAGGGGGGATGAGCTTACCATCAGGAATCCCTTCGTATAGGCGACGCGCTCGTAATAGCGGAATTCGTCCGGCATCACGTAGCGGTCCACCGGCGCGTGCGCAGGTGTGGGCTGCAAATACTGGCCGATGGTCATGAAATCGACCTCCGCCGCACGCAAATCATCCATCACTTGCAGCACTTCGTCTTTCGTTTCTCCGAGTCCCACCATGATGCCGGATTTGGTAAAAATGGAGGGATCAATCTCCTTCACCGTTTTCAGCAGATGCAGCGAGTTGAAATAGCGCGCGCCGGGGCGGATGGATTTGTAGAGCGACGGCACGGTTTCGATATTGTGATTATACACGTCCGGCCGCGCTTTCACGACGACGGGAATCGCGTGCTCCTTACGCAGGAAATCCGGTGTCAGCACCTCGATGGTCGTCTCAGGCGAGGTGGTGCGGATGAATTCGATGGACTGGGCGAACTGCCCGGCGCCGCCATCATCAAGGTCGTCGCGATCGACGGAAGTAATCACCACATGTTTTAGTCCCAGTTTGCCGACCGCCACTGCGAGGTTATGCGGCTCATCCTTATCGACCGGGTTGGGCACGCCGGTTTTGATATTACAAAACGCGCAGGCGCGGGTGCAGGTATCGCCCAGAATCATCACGGTGGCGTGGCCCTTGCTCCAGCATTCGCCGATATTCGGGCAGGCAGCCTCCTCGCACACGGTATTGAGCTTCTGTGCGCGCATCAGGTCACGCGTATCCTTATAGCCCTGCGAAAGCGGGGCTTTGACGCGTATCCACTCCGGTTTGGGTAGCCTTTGGGAGGGTTTTTCTATGTTTAATACATCGGCCATAAGTGCTAGTGCTAGTTGCTAGTGCTAGGAAAAAACATAGAGTTTCTCTTGCCAAATGCAAGCAGATAGCCTATCAACCGCCCCCTGCTGGACGCAACTAGCGACTAGCACTAGCGACTAGCACTAGGAGAGACCATGGCCCGCGTAACCGTTGAAGATTGCATCCTCGTTGTTCCCAACCGCTTCGAACTGGTGGTGACCGCCGCCCAGCGCGCCAAGCAGATCAGCTCCGGCATGCCGCTGACGCTGGACCGTGACAACGACAAGGACGCCGTGGTTAGCCTGCGCGAAATCGCCGATAAAACCATTGAAGTCAAACTGGTGCAGGAAGAAATCATCCAGAATTTCCAGAAAAAACATGGCTTCGACAGCAACGACCGCATCGAAGACGAAGAAACCCCGCAAGTATACTCGGTAAACTCCAGCGGTGAAGTCGAGCAAGCCTTCGAAGAGGCCAAACACTTCGTCGCCCCCGAGCAACAAGCCAGCGGCATGAGCTTCGTCGAAGAGAATATCGAAGTCGAGGACTAGAAAAACTGAAGAAGCGGAATTTGCACCCAAGCTTTTTAAACTCTTCAGTTCCCCAATTCTTCAATTTCCCTATACTGTCGGCCAAACGGAGGCCGCATGGCCATTGCAGTCACAGGCACTAATCATATCGACGCGCTGATGCTCGGCGTTAGTTGGGGCGGCACGACCGGGGTTGGGCGCGCGCTCCAATATGCCTTCTCCACCGATGACGGCAGTGAATCGAAAGACTGGATGCAAGCGGCAGTTACGGCGGCGTTTCAGCAATGGGCGAATGTGGCCAATCTTACTTTTACGGAAGTTGCCTTCGGGGACGGTGCCACCGATATCGATTTTTTTCATGAAGACCTCAATGAGGTCCTTGGCAAAGGCGTTTCCGGCGTTACGTTTCCTTACGCGGCGGGCAGCTTCCTGTTTTACGCGGAAGTCGGCGTCGATGATGTCTACCGCAGAGACTCGGACGTGGAGCCGGGGAAAGCTGGGTTCCGCACCATTCTGCACGAGTTGGGCCATGCGCTCGGGCTCAACCATCCTGGCGATTACTCCGGTGCGGGCGGCGGCACCTATCTGCCCGGCTCAGAGGATACGACGCGGGCGACGGTCATGTCTTACTTCGAGTTCGTCGGCAAAAGCATCAGCCTCAAGATGCTCGCGCCGAGCGGGCCGATGATTTACGACATCGCCGCCATGCAGTATCTCTATGGCGCCAATACCAGTTATCACAGCGGTGACGATGTTTACACCATCGCCAAAGCCACCGCGATGTACACGATCTGGGACGGCGGTGGCGAGGATACGCTCGACGGCTCGTTACTCAGCAAGGCGATTATCGATTTGCGCGAGGGCCTCCAGTATTTCAGCACGTTTGGCGATACGCTCATTTGGAACGCTTTCGGCGCCAATATCGAACATGCGCTCGGCAGCAGAGGCAAGGACAAGTTTTATGGCAACGCGCTGGATAACGAACTCACTGGGCAAAAAGGCAACGACTCCATTCTCGCTGGCGACGGTGAAGACCTGGTCTATGGCGACGATGTGGGGGGGCTGCTCAAAGGCAAAGACACCATCTATGGCGAGGGCGGCGATGATACCATCTATGGCGGGCTGTATGCTGACACTATTTACGGCGGTGAAGGAAACGACCTGATTTACGGGGATACTGTCACGTATATCGCTCTCGACAAGGCGGATTTTATCGATGGTGGTGGGGACGATGATACGATGGATGGCGGCGGCGGGGCAGATATTTTCTATTTCGCCAGCGGTTCCGGCCTGGACGAAATCATGGATTTCGAGGGTGAAGGTATCGCAGGGGGCGACATCATCCGTCTGGTCGCTTACGGATTTGCCACTACCTTGGACGTACTGGCCGTCATTGGCTATGCCGGTACGGATGCAACGATTACGCTGAGCGGCAGCGACAGTATCTTGGTGCACGGAGTCAATACGCCATTCATTGCCAGTGATTTTCTGGTTAGCTGACATGCGCGCTTGACTAAGTCCGTAATTTACGTATAATACGTAATATGTGCGTTATATGGACATTGAGAGGATTAAAATGATAACCGTTAGGGCTACTGAGTTTTCTAAGAATTTTGGTAAATATCGGGACATGGCACAGCGTGAGCCGGTGGCTGTCACCAACCATGATCGCATCACGGGCTATTTTATTTCGCCCGTCGAATATGAAGAATACGCCCGCATGCGTGCCCGCTTGCCTAAAGCATATAAAACGGAAGAGTTGCCGAAGGAATGGCTGGATGCGCTCGCCCAGTCGAAGATGGATCCACGGCACGATCATCTCAATAAGTTACTCGATAAAGATGAGCCTAGCAGTTGACATGGCCTGCCTCTTAAGGCATAATTAAAACAGTTGCGGGACATTTCACAGTCTCCGCCTCCCCGAAAGGGGACTTAGTCGCAGAGGGAGCTTTCGGGCTCCCTTCTGTTTATTGGGGCATTGGAAACTGTTGGTGAGCGAGCCGGAGTAACTCCCCAAATTCATCAGGCGGCAATTTGGGAATAGGCCCCTGATGTTTATGTAGCCGACTCGTGGCAACGGTATAAATATGGTCGCATACTACCCAAGATTGTTGCTTGTCTAGAGACAGGCTTAATTTTCTGGCCCATTTGCCATACTGAGGTTTCGTGCTTGCGGGCAATACCAGACAGTGTCCTGATAGCGTATTGCGGTGTGATAAAATAACTACAGGCCGAATCTTATGAAATTCCGGCAACTGGGCGTATTGAGCATCCCAGAATCGGCACCAATACATTTGTCCAGCACGAGGCGCTGCGGTAATAACGGGTCTAATGCGTGGCGGGGTTTCTTCGGGAGTCATGAGCGACAGTTAAGCGATTGTGAGTTTAGTGGCAACCGGCCATTGACCACTATATACTAACCCCATGATTCGCCAAACGGAACTGGTCGAGAAAATCCGGGCTTACGACCCGGATGCGGACGAGGACGCGCTCAATCGCGCCTATGTCTACGCCATGCAAAAACATGGTGCGCAGACCCGCGCCTCGGGCGATCCGTATTTTTCGCACCCGGTCGAGGTTGCCTACAAACTTACCCAATACAAACTCGATACGGCCTCCATCATCACCGCGCTGCTGCACGACACGGTCGAGGATACCGACGCCACGCTCGATGAAATCGAGCAATTATTCGGGCTGGAAATTCGTAATCTGGTGGATGGCGTCACCAAATTAAACCGCCTTGAAATCAAATCGGAAGGTAGCAAGCAGGCGGAAAACTTCCGCAAACTCGTGCTCGCTATGGCGCAGGATTTGCGGGTGCTGATGGTCAAACTCGCCGACCGTCTGCATAATATGGAAACGCTGCATCACATTCCAAAAGCGGAAAAGCGCCAGCGCATCGCCCGCGAAACACTCGAAATTTACGCGGCGCTTGCCGAGCGTATTGGCATGCGGCGTATGAAGGAGGAATTGCAGGACCTCGCTTTCAAGGAACTTTTCCCCGAGGCCCGCGAATCCATTCTGAAACGCCTCGAATTTCTGCGCAAGCAGGGGATGACACAGGTCCAGCGTGTCGAGGAAATCCTGTTCGAGATGGTCGACGGTACGGGGTTGAAGGACATCAAAATCTACGGGCGTGAGAAAAAACCCTATTCCATCTGGAAAAAAATGGAGTCAAAGGGCGTCACTTTTGAGCAGCTTGCCGACATTGTCGGCTTCCGTATCATTACCCATAATGTCGGCGAGTGCTATCAGGTGCTGGGACTCATCCATGAAAAATACCACACGATTCCCGGCAATTTTAAAGACTATATTTCCACGCCGAAAGTGAACGGATATCAGTCGATTCACACAGCGGTCATCGGCCCGCAGCAGCAGCGGCTCGAAATTCAGGTGCGCACGGAAGAAATGCACGAAATCGCCGAATACGGGATCGCCGCCCACTGGGGCTACAAGCAGGGGCAGGATAAAGCCACCACTGAAGGCACGCAATATCGCTGGGTGCGCGAGCTCTTGGAAATCCTCGAGCAATCGGCGGGGCCCGAAGAATTTCTCGAACATACCAAGCTTGAAATGTACCACGACCAGGTATTCTGCTTTACTCCGAAGGGTGATATCATTGCGCTTCCGCGCGGCTCAACGCCGGTCGATTTTGCCTTCGCCGTGCATTCGGGCGTCGGTTTCACTTGTGTCGGATCCAAGGTGAACGGGCGCATCGTGCCACTGAAACATACGCTGAAAAACGGTGACCAGGTGGAAATCATCACCGCCAAAACCCAAACCCCGTCGCCAACATGGGAGCGCTTCGTCGTTACCGGCAAGGCGCGTTCGGAAATCCGCCGCTTTATACGCGACCAGCAGCACGATGAATATCTTACGCTCGGCAAAGCCATCCTTGCCAAAACCTTCAAGCAGGAAGGCCACGACATTACCGAGAAAATGCTCGAACCGGCGCTGGCCGTGTTCAAAAAGAAGAATGTCGCCGATTTGTATGCCGAGGTGGGCGAGGGGCTCATCAACCGCAACCAAGTCTACGATGCGGTGTTCCATACTAAGAAATCCGAATCGGCGGGGGTAAAAAATCCATTTTCGCTTTCCTCCTTGCATAAGAAGGCGACCAAGAAATCGGTGCCGATGCCGATCAAGGGCCTCGTGCCCGGGATGGCGATTCATTATGCGGGCTGTTGTCATCCGATTCCTGGCGATAAAATCGTTGGAATCGTCGCCACCGGCAAAGGTATCACCATCCATACACTCGATTGCGATACGCTGGAAAATTTTGCCGACACCCCGGAAAAATGGATCGATGTGGCGTGGGACGGATCAAGTCAGGACGACTTATTTGTAGGCCGCCTGAAAGTCACGTTAAGCCACGAAACGGCAGCGCTTGCTTCCGTCGCCAACGTCATCGCCAAGGATGGCGGGAACATCAACAACCTGAAAATCCTCAACCGTTCGAGCGATTTTTTCGAGTTACTGCTCGATGTTGAAGTCAAAAACGCCCGTCACCTCAACAGCATTATCGCTTCGCTGCGCGCCAAGGAAGTCATCCAGGCCGTGGAGCGGGTTTAAATTTCCTCAAATTTTAGCTAAATTGTCCATGTTATTCAGTCGCTGCGTTAAGGTTTTCTTAACGCCATTCAGATACACTCGAGATGTAGCAACCAGTAGGGAGTTCCTGTGATCCAAGCCCATAGCGAAGAGCTCGAAGGCGTCATCGTTGAACGTGCGGGCGACAAAGTCACCTACCGTTCCGACAACGTAACCGTGGTGCTCACCACCCGCGATCCGCATGGCTCCGCCGTGCAGCAAACCGAGATTTTGCTCGATGAAAATGGTAACGGTGTCGCCGATCCCGGCGAGGTCACCGTGATCGTTCGCAATTCGGATGACGTTTCCGTGCGGGTCGAAGGCGAAGCGGGAGAGAAAACCTTGAAAGGGCTGCATGCGGCGGCCACCGACATCAGCCGCAAAGCGCGCGACATGCATGAATTTAAAGGCGAAAACCTCAAACTGGTGATTAAGTCCTTCGGGAAATCGGCCACCAACCTCGCCGATTTGGCGTTGAAGGCATAGTTCCATCGTTAAGTTCAAGACTCCGTCATTCTCGCGCTTGTCGCGAGAATCCAGATGGATCCTCGGGATAAACCCGAGGATGACGATTTTCTTGATGCTGCCGTCATACAACCTTCACAAACTCTTCACAAAACCTTCACATTTCAAGGCCCTGAAATGAGGTACACTGAACGTGTAATCAAGGGAGGCTCGCATGAGCGACGACAATCAAGGATCAGGCGGCGGATTGGCTGGTGGTGTGGGCGCCATCGCTGTCGGCGGCGGTGCGGGATACTTCACCAATCGCCACTTAAGCAACAGCCTCATCGACCGGTTGCATGCATACATGAGGCCGAAACTGCATCCGGAATTGCATCAAAAGGCTGCTGTTGCTGCTCTTGATGCAGCGAGCGCTGCCCGCAAAGCTGCTATTGATGCTGGGAAAACCGCAGAAGAAGCCACAAAACTTGCGGATGAAGCAGCTAAAAAAGCCCATTTTGAAGTTTTTGGCGTAACGGGAGAACAAATCAAAGCCGCAGGTGAGCACTTCAAAGGCGAAGAGTATGCGAAAAAGATCGATGAAGCGCGCAAGGCGGTGCGTGAGTCGGATGTGGCTAAGAAAGCCAAGGTGCAGGAAAACATCCTTACCAAATTACGGCACATACCCGAGAGGCTGGCGCAAGAAGTAACCTTCATCAAAGAAGGCGAAACCTTCACCATGCATGTAAAACTTTCTGAGGCAGCGCTTAAAAAAATCCCTCCTGAACAACATGCCGCCCATGGCATCGTTGACGGAGTGGTGACGGTAAAGGGGCTAAAGTCTGTTCCCAAACCTATCGAGGAAGCCATAACAGCAGCGAAAGATGGGAAAGTTGTTTATAGTGGCAAAGCATTAAAAGATCTGGGCAAAATTTTGCATGGCGCTGGAGAATGGGTTACTGACGCCATAAGCCACGTGAGACTTGAGCTTAACTCCGCCCTCACCAAAGCTGAACAGGGCGTCATGAAAGCGATGACGGGTATGAGTTGGAGATTCAGCAACCTTCACAGCGGCGGCAAAGCTGGCGTTATCGGCGCGGCGGCGGCGGGCGCTATCGTCGGTGGCTATGCGCTGAAATCGATGTTCGGCGGCAGCGGTTCGCACGCCGAACGCATCGAATCCGAACGCGGTTCGGTTTCCGAGCAGCCGCAACTGCGCTAAAATAAATCCTTCAGCTGTTTTTTGATTTGCTTTTGCTCGGCAGCGCCAAGCCTGCCGATGGTCTGGATAATCATCCGTGTATCCAGTGTAAACAATTTCATACGCACCACACAGGGCGTGCGCAGTCCGACGCTTGATGGATTGCGAATGGCGACATCCTGCGGCCAGGCGCTGTGTTTGGCGCTGGTAATCATCGCGGCGACGATGCAGTGGCTGGCTTTATGAAATCCGGCACTTTTCGACAAGACCACGGCTGGCCTGCGCTTTACCTCGGTGCTTTCCGCAAACGGGAAGGGCACGACGATAATGTCGAATTGTTTATAGGTGTTTGAAGGCGTTGTCATCGTCCGCCGAGTTCCATTCATTCAGGGCCGATTGGCTTAAGCGCGCAAATTGCCGGTCAATCGGCGTGGCCTTGTCGAGCACTACTTTCTTGCCATCAATGCGGAAAGCAATCGCATCGCCCTTGCCAAGCCCAAGTATATCGCGCACTTTGGCCGGAATGGTCGCTTGATACTTCGATGTAAGTTTACTAATCTCCATCCAGTTATGGTAATACGGTAATACGGTAATGTCAAGTTCCATGAAATCCATCCGTCTCGGCGTGAATATCGACCATGTAGCGACCCTGCGCAATGCGCGCGGCGGCGCACACCCGGACCCTGTACGCGCGGCTTTGCTTGCCAAAGAAGCCGGTGCCGATGGCATCACCGTGCATTTACGCGAAGACCGTCGCCATATCCGTGACGACGATGTATTTCGATTGAAAGAGGCGGTGGCACTTCCCATCAATTTCGAAATGGCGGCGACGGCGGAAATGCAGGCCATCGCGCTAAAGCTGAAGCCCCATGCCTGCTGTATCGTTCCCGAAAAACGTGAAGAACGCACCACCGAAGGCGGGTTGGATGTGGTGGCCCATGAAGCGGAATTAAAAACATTCATCGCACCACTTATCGCCGCAGGCATCCGCGTGTCGCTGTTCATCGGGCCGGATGAAAAGCAAATTGCCGTCGCCCATCGCATTGGCGCGGATATTGTCGAGATTCATACGGGTTCTTATGCGGAAGAAGAGTCGAGAGTCGAGAGTCGAGAGTCGAGTGAGTTAAAACGTATTCAACACGCAGCCACATTCGCCGCAAGTTTAGGGCTAGAAGTCCATGCCGGGCATGGGCTGAATTTCGAGAACGTACAACCCATCGCAGCAATCCCGGAAATTCGTGAGCTCAATATCGGGCATTTTTTGGTTGGAGAGGCGTTATTTATTGGTTTGAAGTCTGCCATTGAGCGCATGCGCCAACTGATGAACAAATCACGAAAGCAGGAAGCGGCATGATTCTCGGTATCGGCAGCGATATTTGCGACATCGCCCGCGTGGAACGTACGCTGGCGCGTTTCGGTGAGAAATTCGAAGCACGTGTATTCACGAAAGCCGAGCAGGAGAAAGCGCGGCGTCGTGCCGGCGGCGGCAACCGCAACGGCGTGGCATCGACCTACGCCAAACGCTTCGCCGCCAAGGAAGCGCTCGGCAAGGCGCTGGGAACCGGCGTCGGCGCCGGCGGGCATATCTACTGGCGGGATATTGAGGTGGTGAATTTACCGTCCGGCAAACCGACGCTAACGCTGCATAATGGTGCCAAAGCCGCGCTCGATTACCTGACGCCGAAAGGCCACCAAGCCGTCATCCATCTCAGTCTCACCGATGATTATCCGCAGGCGCAAGCATTTGTAATAATTGAAGCTGTTGCAACCCGTTAGATGGTTTGCCCTCACCCGAAATTTGCTGAAGCAAATTTCGACCTCTCCCAAGGGAGAGAACCGTGGGGCGAGGCAGTGCCGCTTGCGTACCTCTCCCTTGGGAGAGGTCAAAATTCGTCTATACGAATTTTGGGTGAGGGCATGCTGAGGTGATGGCTTATTGCATCACCGATGGGCCAGAATTAAACATTGGGCCAACGATCATGTCATGCGGGCGGAGTTGATGGGCAGCGACCTGGCCCGCTTTCAAAAACAAAAACGCTTTGACCGGTTCCTTCGCCATCACTTCAACTTCAAGCTCGGCGAGCACGACGCCCGGCGCGATTTGCAGAATCGACCCGTCGCCGCCGATAAAGATGGCGTCAATCGCCGTATAATCACGCAAAGCGGGCAGGCCAATCAGGGTAGGGGCAAGGAAAGTGATCATCACACCGGTTGCATCCGTCAACGTGTTGAGCGTGTGGATATATTCAAGCCTCAGCGCGTCCTGCCCACGCACTTCAACACTGTACGTAACACCCGCCCGTGCTTCGACGGGCGATTTCGGATCACTGCTTTGGGCAGTGGGAATGGGGTCGATACGGATACTGGCACGCTCGAAAATCACCGACGTGGTTTGCGCATGAACGAAAGCCGGGAGCAGCAAAAACGTTAATGCAATGAGGCTACTGAACCGTGATTTCTTTCGGCAATTCATAGCGCACCTTGTCTCCTAGAGCGATACCATCGGCTGCTGCACGTCCCCCGTCAAGCTCAATGACGGCGAGGGTAGGGGAGGTTGGTCCGCGCGACTCCAGCGTATGGGGCGGGACGTTCGGCACAATCGCCACGATGGTTTGCGCGGCGTCGATAAAAATCATGTCGAGTGGGATACGTGTGTTTTTCATCCAGAACTGATGCGAACCCGCTTCGGGGAACACGAAAATCATACCGTCTTCGTTGCCAATAGTATCGCGGCTCATGAGTCCGCGTTTGCGCTCGGCAGGCGTGGTGGCGGTTTCGAGGTGAAACATCAGCTCGCCGCGCTGAGTATAGATGGTGGCGTCGATGGAAGCATGTCTGGCAAGCGGCTTGGAAACAATAAAAACAACGGTGACGAGGGCAAGTGCAATCAAGAAGTACTTATATTTTAGCCAGCGCATTGATGATGTCCCGTTTCAGGTCGTCGATGGATTCCAAACCAACCGACAATCGCACCAACCCATCGTAAATACCTAACATGTTGCGCGCTTCAGCGCTCAGGTTGCTATGGGTCGTCGTCGCCGGATGGGTCGCCAGACTCTTGGCGTCACCGAGATTATTAGAAATCGACACCACTTGCAATCCATTAAGAAATTTGAATGCATCGCGCTTGTTTTTCAGATGGATGGCAATCAGCGCGCCACCGGATGTCATCTGTTTCTTCGCCAACTTGTATTGCGGGAAGCTTGGATGGAATGGGTACAGCATCCGTTTCACCTTCGGATGCTCGTGTAAAATTTTCGCCAACGTTACCGCATTGCTCACATGCTGCGGCATGCGCAGGGGCAGAGTTTCAAGGCCCTTCAAAACCACCCACGCATTGAACGGGCTCAAGGCCGGTCCCGTATGGCGATGGAAGGGCATGATTTTATCTTCGAGCAATTTTTTCTTGCCGAGGATGGCGCCGCCGAGCGTGCGACCCTGACCGTCGAAGTATTTCGTGGTGGAGTAGACGACAATATCCGCACCGAGTTCGAGCGGGCGTTGATAAAGCGGCGTAGCGAACACATTATCGACAATCAGTTTTGCTTTGGCTTTTTTGGCGAGTTTGGCCACGTGGGCGATGTCGGTAAGTTCGAGATTCGGATTGGCGGGGGATTCAAGAAAAACAACCTTGGTGGGTTTGGAAAGCGCACGCTCCCAGCCTTTGACATCGCCGCCATCGACCAGCTCGTAAGCGATGCCGAAGCGCGGGAGCAGTTCGGTGATGATGTAATGACACGAGCCGAACAGCACGCGGTTGGCCACCACGCGCTCGCCCGTATTCACCAAGCTCATGATGCTGGCGAATACGGCAGCCATACCGGAGGCGACGACAATGCAGGTCTCGGCGCCCTCTAATAACGCGAGGCGGTCCTCCAGCATGGCGAGCGAAGGGTTGCGATAGCGCGAATAAACATAGCCCGGCTCCTCGCCATTGAAGCGCTTTTCGGCGGTTTCGGCGGAGTCATACGTAAAGCCGGAATTGAGGAATATGGCCTCCGACACCTCGCCAAACTGCGAGCGCAGGCTCCCGCCATGCACCAGCCGGGTTTCTAACCCCAGTTTCTTGTCTTGCAGTTTTTTCATAAGGGCGCGAACATAGCACCGAGTAAGTTTATTGTCATCGTTGTTGGTTATTGGTTGTTGGTTGTTGGAAAATCAGGCAACTAACAACCAGCAACTAACAACCAGCAACGAAAATTTATGTTTGGCGATAATATCAAGCGGCCACCGGAGAACGACGACGGCAAGCGCCTCAAGGTCGTCAGCATTTTCCCGACGCTACAGGGCGAGGGGCCGTTTGTTGGCCATCCGTCGGTATTCGTGCGTCTGGGTGGCTGCAACCTCGCCTGCACCTTCTGCGACACGGATTTTGAGGAATTCTTCGACCTCTCCATCGAGGAAATCGTCTCAGCAGTGATCGAGGAGGCGGTAGGCGTGCCGCGCCTCGTCGTCCTTACCGGTGGCGAGCCGCTGCGGCAAAATATCACGGCGCTGTGCGAGTTACTGCTCCAGCAGGGATTCCCCATCCAGATCGAAACCAATGGCACGCTCTGGCGCGACCTGCCGGAGGAGGTGCATATTGTCTGCTCGCCAAAAACAAGCGGCGGCGGCTATCACAAATTGCGCGAGGATGTGCTCGCCCGCACGCAGGCACTCAAATTTATTATTTCCGACGATATGACGGATTATCGCGATGTGGGCGATGTTGGGCAGGAGCAATACCACGTCCCCGTCTATGTGCAGCCGATGGACCAGTATGACGACGAGAAAAACAAGGCTAATCTCGCCCGCGCCCTGCTGCTCGCCGAAACGCAGGGCTACCGCCTGTCGTTGCAGACCCACAAGTTTCTGGGGATTTTGTGACATACGCTCGGAGCCTAGCTCCCCCCTTGAGGGGGAGCGGGATTTGCTCTTGCAAATCCGTGGGGGGTATTCTTCGCCGCCCATCCCCCCACCGACGCGCTCCAAGTAGCGCGTCGACTCCCCCTCAAGGGGGGAGTTAAATGCTGAGCAAGCGTGCAGTCCTTCTCCTCTCCGGCGGTCTTGATTCCGCGACAACACTTGCCATCGCCCGCGAGAAAGGTTTCGAGGTGTATGCGCTCAGTTTTCGCTACGGCCAGCGCCATGCGCATGAGCTGAAGGCCGCGGCAAAAGTGGCAAAAGCGGGCGGCGTTGCGGACCATAAAGTCGCCGATATCGATTTACGCCTGTTCGGCGGCTCGGCACTCACTAGCGACACGCTCGTACCCAAAGGCAGAAGCGAGGCGGAAATCGGCGAGGGGATTCCCATCACCTACGTTCCCGCGCGCAATACAATATTCCTTTCCTTTGCGCTGGCCTGGGCTGAAGTGCTTAAAGCCTACGACATATTCATCGGCGTCAACGCGCTGGATTACAGCGGCTATCCCGATTGCCGCCCGGAATTCATCGAGGCTTTTGAACGCACTGCCAATCTCGCGACGGCCTATGGGGTCGAGGCCAAACAGCATATCCGCATTCACACCCCCATCATCCGCATGAGCAAGGCCGAGATTGTCCGCGAGGGCTTGCGGCTTGGGGTGGATTATAGCCTGACTTTCTCCTGTTACGATCCACAAAATGAGAAGCCCTGCGGCACTTGCGATGCTTGCATCCTGCGTGCTAAAGGTTTCGCGGAGAATAAGATGAAGGACCCGGCCTCTTAAATGCCCCTCCCGCTTGCGGGAGGGGGTAGGGGGAGGGTGTCCACGCGTAATTAAGTACGGAGCAAGCATGACCATCGACACACTCGAACAACTAGGGCGTCAGACCGCACTTCCCGCCTCGCCACAGAAGGCGCAATTGGAGCGCGTGGAAAATCCGCACCCGAATGTGGATTACCTGATTCGTTTCACCGCGCCGGAATTCACCTCTCTTTGCCCCAAAACCGGCCAGCCGGATTTCGCGCATATCGTCATCGATTATGTGCCGCGCCAGTGGATTATCGAAAGCAAGTCGCTGAAATTGTTTTTACATTCCTTCCGTAATCACGGCGCATTCCACGAGGATTGCACCCTCATCATCGCCAAACGGATCATCGAACTTCTGGAGCCAGTATGGCTGCGCATCGGCGGCTACTGGTATCCCAGAGGCGGCATGCCCATCGATATTTTCTACCAGACCGGCGAACCACCCAAAACCGTATGGCTGCCCGAGCAGGGGGTGGAAGGGTATAAGGGGCGGGGGTAATGAAAACCACGCCATATTTTGATAAAACCATGGCCATTAAACGGCCTTTCATGAAATTGGAGTGGTGCCAGCGGGCTATCTTCGCACCGGATCATAAAATACTTCAACCGGACGGGCGGATACGGTATTATTAAGTACATTGAAGAGGTTGGAAAATTTATTCGCGTCATTAAGGACACTGAATCATGAAATTCGATTACGATGAAACCACCGATTCGCTCTATATCAGTTTTGTTGATGGTTCAGGCGCGGATACCGTGATTATTAATGATGACGTCGTGGCCGATGTCGATGCTACAGGAAAGCTCGTGGGGCTGGACATTCAGCACGCCAGTAAAACTGCTAATTTGGGTCAATTGGTCTTGGCTGGCTTTACGCCGACCACGCTACCCAATCAGCACCCCAACCCCTAAATCCTTTTCCCCATCATCGCCGCGACATCGAGGAAGGTGAAGCGCTCACGCGTCATGTGGGCGTAGGTCATGGCGCCGTTGAAGGAATCGTCGTTCAAGCCCACTGATCTGGGTAATATCGGGAGATTGGCTTGCAAGAAAGCGCGCTCAAGGGTCAGCGGCGACTTCATAATTTTCATTAACTGCGCCTTGATTCCCGGCCACTCAGTTTTGAGTTTTTCGTTGATATGCAGGGCTTCTTCCTCAGACAGCACCTTGCGCGCGTAGATGGGCACCAGCGGTGGTCCCAGCTTTTTACCAAAAATACGAATGAATTTATCTTCCGCGTAAGGCAGCGCCCTCACCGATACGTCACGCAGTAAAATACGCTGCTGCAGTTGACTGACGGCGATGGTCGTGATGCCTACCACTTCGCCGTGAAACGCATAGCGCACTTCGAGGGGATAGAGCATCTCGGCCGTATGGGCGATCATATGCTCAGCTTGGCTGGCGATGGCGGAGGAGCCGATCTTCGCCATCCAGTCGCCCGCCTCGAGCAGCGCATCGATCAGTGCACGCAGATAAGTCGGGTCGTTACGGGTCAACCGTGTGGTGTCGTTAAACAGTTCGCGCTCATGCGCGCGCAGCACGTCGAAGCCTTCCTTCGGATACGGCGTTCCGCGCAAATGGTGCGACAGAATACAATCGGCCTCGACGGTCGAGCGTGCGAGCGTGTCGCCAAGCCCGGCACGGGTGAGGCGTTTGGGCGCGGCGATAATAACCTTCATATCGACAATCACCGCCTTGGGCGGCGTGGCGAGATACGATTGTTTAAATCCGTTCTCCATCAAGCTCACACCGGCAGAGGTGTAGCCATTCATCGAGGCCGCGGTGGCAAGCACGATGTACGGCTTTTTCAATTCATGGGCGGCGTATTTGGTAAGGTCGTTGATGGTACCTGAACCGACAGCGAGCAGCCCATCCATATCTTTCGCTGCATCAATGATTTGGCGTGCGAGTTCCATCAGGGCTTTCGGTTGTTTTTCGAGCGCATGGTGGGTGATGTCGTAACGGTCACGATGCGTATTGAATACGCGCTCGCCAAGTGCCGTCCATGTCGCCGGGTCGGCGACAAGTAGCAGTTTTTTGCCTAAACCATGGCGGTCAAGCGCGGCAGAAATATCCTCCGCCACGCCATCGCCGATGATGCGTTCGGGCGCGATGTGCTTATTGGTCATGCTTTTTTCTATCAATAAGCCACACTGATGGCGATAAAAAAGCCTACCTCACCCAAAACAGTATGCTGAACTTGATTCAATACGCATCTGACTTAAGAATTGAGGCCATACGGAAAGAAATGTGAAATGGTGAATAGAATGAAAAATAAATGGCGTAGATTGCTGGCGGTCGGAGTGGTGGGGCTATTGAGTGCATCCACCGCCCACGCCCAAAATGAAAATGCCGCATTTAATGCATGGCTTGCCGGCGTCCGTGCCGAAGCGGCGCAAGTGGGCATTCCTGACAGCGTACTCGACGATGCGCTCACCGATATATTCGTGGATGAAAGCGTCATCCGTCTCGACCGCAAACAGCCCGAAAGCACCATCAGCTTCACTACTTATCTTGAACGTACGGTCACGGAAAGCCGCGTCGCGCAAGGTAAGGAAATGATGGATGAATACGGTGATCTCCTCAAAGAAATCGGCGCGTATTACCAGGTGCAACCGCAGTTTATCGTGGCACTTTGGGGGGTTGAGACCAGCTATGGCGCCAACCAGGGCGGATATCCAATCGTCAGCGCACTGGCGACGCTGGCCTACGAAGGCCGCCGCGCTGAATTTTTCCGGAAAGAATTGCTCACTGCGTTAAGAATCCTCGCCGAAGAGAATATGGATTCCGCCTCGTTCGTCGGCTCATGGGCGGGCGCCATGGGCAACTGCCAGTTCATGCCGTCGAGCTACACGCGATTCGCTGTCGATTGGGATAAAGACGGTAAGCGCGATATCTGGAATTCACTGCCGGATACATTCGCTTCCATCGCCAATTACCTGCATTCTTCCGGCTGGAACGGTGGGGTCAATTGGGGCGGCCAAATCCATGCGCCTGAGCATTTCATCCGCTCGAAGGCGGACCTTAACACGCCACGGCATTTACGCGAATGGGCAGCGCGCGGCGTCACCCTTCCCGATGGTTCGCCCTTGCCCGATGCCCCCCATGCGGCCTACGCAGTGTATCCCGGAGAGCGCGGGGAGGGGGCTTATCTCGTCAGCGACAACTATAAAGTACTATTACAATGGAATCGTTCGCGCTATTTTGCTACATCGGTGGGTATACTCGCCGACCGTATAGGTGAAGAAGGATGATGAACCATCGCGTACTGATTGCACTATCGCTCACGTTATTACTCGCCGCCTGCGGGGGGAGCGATCGTCCCACCTATTTCGGTCATCAAGGCTCGACCGAAGGAATGCCGGGCTATGTAAACGGCGAAAAGACCAATCCGAATATCAAGCTGGGTAAGCCCTACCGTGTCGGCGGCCAAACGTACATTCCCACTTACGACCCCAATTATAATGAAGTCGGCATGGCCAGCTGGTACGGGCCGGGCTTCCATGGCGGGCGCACGGCGAATGGCGAGGAGTTCGATAAATACGCCTTCACCGCCGCCCATACGACACTGCCACTGCCGTCTGTTGTGCGGGTCACTAACCTGAAGAATGGCAGGCAGGTCTATGTGCGCATCAATGATCGTGGACCTTTTGCTGAGGGACGCATCATCGATTTGTCCAAAGCCGCTGCCGAGCATATCGACCTCGTGCGTCAAGGAGTTGGCAAGGTGCGTGTGGAATATATGCGCGAAGAATCCCAGCGCGTGGTTGACTTAATGAATCGTGGGCGGGACCCGGCCTCCATCGACCTCGCCGGGGAAATCATGGGAAGGGGCCGTACACAGGTTGCCGCCCATAACGTTTCGCCGCCTTCCGACAAGACCAACTGGTGGGAATATGTGAATCCGATTCCAACGGCCCACGCACAGGAACCGACGGACGATCCGCTCGTCGCCGCGGTACCACAGGACGAGATGGATGTGCAGGAACTCGCGCCGGTTTATCAGCAGCCGCCTACTGAGCCAATGCCCCATTCCACGTTTACCCCTGCCGCATTGCCGGAAGCACAAGCAGTTGAACAGATGCCAGCTCCTACCCCCGTGGGTGAATTGCCACTGTCGGTAAAAGCCATGGAAATCACCGGTCCTGTGCCGGTAGTTGCCACGCGATCCTACTACGTGCAGCTTGGTTCATTTTCTGTGCAAGCGAATGCTGAAAGCCTAAAATCGCGACTTACTGCAGTTGGTCCTGTGCTTATCGAACCGGCGACGGGGCCCAATGGAAATCCGGTGTATCGTGTGCGTATGGGACCGTTTGCCAGCGCCGCCGAAGCCGAATCCATGCTGACTCACGCCAAAACCAGCGGCGCGGGTGAAGGCAGAATTATAAAACCATAATTGGAGTTTTTATGAACCGTCGTTTCCGGCAGTTGTGCCTTGTTGCCTTTATCGCTTGCTTTTTGGTAGGCAACGCAGAGGCAAAGGGGGCACAAAACCCAACCAAAGCGGCGGATAAATTCGTAACCGCCACCGAAAATTCTGGTTCGGAAGCAGGCCTCGATGCGAGCTTACGCACCACCGCAGCTGCCATGCCAGTGAATACGGCGGATGGCTCAACCATCGAAACCACCGCAAGCCATATGCTGCTTGTTGACTATGATACCGGCACCGTACTCGCCGAAAAAGCAGCGGATGCGAAAATGTATCCGTCTTCGATGACCAAGATGATGACGATGTATCTCATCTTCGAGAAACTTAAGGATGGCTCGCTCGAACTCACCACGCCCTACGTCGTCAGCGAAAAAGCATGGCGCATGCAGGGATCTAAAATGTTTCTGCCCATCGGGTCTCAAGTGGCGGTAGAGGACTTGATTCGCGGCATCGCCATCCAATCGGGTAACGATGCCTGCATCGCGGTGGCAGAAGGCATCGCCGGTTCGGAGGACGCCTTCGCCAATCAAATGAATGAAACGGCTAAACGCCTCGGCATGGTGAATACCCATTTCGCTGATTCTTCCGGCTGGCCACATCCGGAAAATTATACCACCCCGCGCGATTTGGAAATTCTTGCCCGCTCGCTGATTCGTGATTTTCCCGATTATTATCATTATTTTGGTGAGCGCGAGTTTGTGTATCACGGCATTCACCAGCTGAATCGTAACTTGCTGCTTGGTCGTGGCGCGCTCGGCGTCGATGGGCTCAAAACCGGCCACACAGAAGCGGCGGGCTACGGCATCACCCTCTCGGCGAAGGATGCGGCGACCAGCAGGCGGCTGACATTGGTGCTGAACGGACTTGATTCGGAATTCTCCCGGGCAGACGAGGGGGAATATCTTCTCACCTGGGGCATGAGGAATTTTAAAAACATGGCGCTGGTCAGCTCCGGCCAGCCAGTACTTCAGGCCAAAGTCTGGCTGGGTAAGGAAAAAACCGTGCCGCTCACGGTGAGTGCCCCGGTAACGATTACCGTCCCCGCCATCATGAAACCTTCGGAGTTAAAAATTATTGCGAGCTATAACAAACCGATAGCCGCCCCTATCAAAGCCGGTCAGGAAGTGGGGAAGCTCACCGTAACGCTACCTAACAGTGCCACCAAAGAAGTGCCACTCGTTGCGGCGTCCGACGTGCCGCGCCGTGGCTTTTTCGGGCGGATCTTTGGCGTGTGGGCATCGTGGCTCGGAAGATAATGAAAAAGGCCCGCTTCATCACGCTTGAAGGCGGCGAGGGGGCGGGCAAGTCCACACAAATCAAGCTGCTAGCCAAATCCTTCGCCGCAGCGAGAATTAAAGCCATCACCACCCGCGAACCTGGCGGTTCTCAAGGCGGCGAGGCCATTCGCAACCTTGTCGTCAGTGGCAAGGTGGATGCGTGGAAGCCGGAAACTGAAGCCTTATTATTTATGGCCGCGCGCCTCGATCATGTCGAGAACCTCATCAAACCCGCCCTCAAAAAAGGCCAGTGGGTACTGTGCGACCGTTTTCATGATTCAACGATTGTCTATCAGGGCATCGGCAAGGGTGTCAGCGCCGCCTGGCTCGACAAGCTCTACGCATTACTCCTCGGCAAATTCGTACCGGATATGACGTTGCTTTTAGACCTCGACCCCAAATCCGGCCTCAAACGCGCCGATAAACGCGGCAATACAAAGGAATCCCGCTTCGAGCGCATGAGGCTAGCCTATCATCAAAAGCTACGTACCGGGTTTTTATCACTCGCCAAAAAACACCCCAAACGCTTCGTCAAAATCGACGCTTCCCATCCACCCGACAAGGTCCATTCTGCGATTATCAGAGCCGTGAATAAACGCTTCGGTTTGGCGCTGGAATCTATCACATAAACGCTTGGCATGATGGCCATAAAGGTCTACTTTCCTGAAGCTAACTAAAAGTGTGTGACTATAAAAACGGAGATAGATTATGACCGATTTCAAAAGAATAGCGCAGCCAACTGTGTCAGATTCCGGCAACCTGACAATGCGGGTCGACATGACCAATAACGGGGAGGGCAATGGCAAGTTCAATGATCCCGAAGATATGTCGATTTGCTACCATGACGTGTTGGGTGGCAGCTACGCCATCACCAAGGGTGACCAAAAATATTCTGATCGTGGCATCGCTGGCAACTGCGCGTCGAGAAGCGACCGCGAGCTAACGGAAAATATGCTGAAAGCAGTCAAAAGCATGACTACCCATGGCATAGATTTATACTGGGCCAACAAAGCCGGGAATGTGGAGGCGGCGGCAACCAAAACGCGCCTGATCCACGAGATCGCCAAAAGCCTGCAAGGCCTGGCGCGCTAGGTTAGCGCCCGCGCAACAATGGCCAAGGACGACACACCGGATATCCTACCCCCGCGCGAGAATGCGCAGCTTTTTGGGCATGAGGCCGCCGAGCGCCGCTTCATGCAGGAAGTCGCGCGCGGCACGCCGCATCATGCCTATTTAATGACCGGGCCAAAAGGCATCGGTAAGGCAACACTGGCCTACCGTTTCGCGCGGTATGTGCTGTCACAAAAACAGGCGGCCGACACTTCCACCGCCTCGCTCTTTGGCGACGCACCCGCTGCCGCGGTCACGAATTGTGACATGTCTCCGGAGAATCCACTTTTTCGTCGCGTCAGTGCCGGTTCGCACAGCGATCTTCTGGTATTGAGTCCCTCGATCGATCCCAAAAAAGGCACCGAACGCGGCGAAATCACCGCCGAGGAAGCCCGTGAAGTGCCTAATTTCCTTCAGTTAACACCCGCCGAAGGCGACTGGCGCGTGGTGATTGTCGATGCGGTTGACCAGCTAAACACCCACGCTGCCAACGCGCTTTTAAAAATCCTCGAAGAGCCGCCGGAGCGCGCCATAATCTTCCTCATTTGCCACGAACCCGGCGGTACGCTCGCCACCATCCGCTCCCGCTGCCGCCATTTTCGGCTCGATGCGCCCGACATGGAAGCCTTCGAGAAAGTGCTGGAGACTGCCGCTCCGCATATCGAACGCGCCGATTATCCCGCGCTTTACACGCTTTCTTACGGCTCGCCAGGTTTCGCCGTGACGCTTGACGCGCACAAAGCGCTCGACATGTACGATGCATGGCTCGCCGCCTTGCTCCCACAAGCCAGCACGGAATCGAAAAGCAAACTGGCCGACAAGGCTAACCTGATGAAGGAGGCCAAGGTCTGGGATATTTTCCTGCATAGCTGGCAGGTGGCGCTGCACCGCCTCACCATCCATCCGTTGATTGGCCCGCCCATCAGCGCCCGCGAGGCGGAGTATCTCGACGCGATTGCGAGCGCCGTGCCGCCCGAACTCCGCCAGCGTTGGCTGCTGGCCGGGCGCAAGCTGATTACGGCGACGGACACGTTCAACCTCGAAAAACGCGCCACCGTCCGCCTGCTTCTGGAGCCGCAGCGGCTGGATAATTTGATGGCTGCGGCTTAAGTTTTACTTGTCATGCCGCACTTGTTGCGGCATCCGTCTCAGACCCCGCAACAAGTGCGGGGTGACAATTCAGGGATTTATGCCAGCCGCAAACAACTACTACATCACCACGCCGATTTACTACGTCAACGACAAGCCGCATCTGGGCCATGCCTATACGTCCGTCGCCTGCGACGTAATAGCCCGCTACATGCGGCTCGACGGCATGAATGTGAAATTCCTCACCGGCACCGACGAACACGGCCAGAAGGTCGAAAAATCGGCTAAGGCCGCCGGGATGCCACCCAAAGAGTTTGTGAATGAAGTGTCCGAACATTTCCGCCATATGGCCAAAATCCTCAACCTGACCAACGACGATTTCATCCGCACCACTGAACCACGCCATTACGCGGCCGCGCAAGCCGTGTGGAAACGGCTCGAAGCCGCCGGTGATATTTATTTAGGCGGTTACGCCGGCTGGTATTCCGTGCGCGACGAGGCGTTCTATGCCGAATCCGAACTGGTCGATGGCAAAGCCTCAACGGGTGCGGATGTGGAGTGGGTGGAGGAGCCGAGCTACTTTTTCAAACTCAGCAAATACCAGCAGCCACTGCTCGATTTCTACGAAAAGAACCCCGACTTCATCCTCCCCGAATCGCGCCGCAATGAAGTGCTCAGCTTTGTGAAGGGCGGCCTAAAAGACCTTTCCATCTCCCGCACCACGTTTAAATGGGGCATTCCTGTGCCGGTTTCTCAGGAGTCATCCCCCCCGTTTACGGGGGGGACAAAGGGGGGGAACGAGGGAGGGCATATCATGTATGTCTGGCTCGATGCGCTGATGAACTACGTCACCGCTACCGGCTGGCCGGACGAGAACGCCGCCGATTACAAAGCCTTCTGGCCCGCCAGCCTGCATATGGTCGGCAAAGACATCCTGCGTTTTCATGCCGTTTACTGGCCCGCTTTCCTCATGTCTGCCAAATTACCGCTGCCCGAACGCGTTTTCGCCCATGGCTGGTGGACCATTGAGGGCGAGAAAATGAGCAAATCCTTGGGCAATGTCGTGTCGCCCGACCATCTCATCGAACGTTACGGGCTGGACCAGACCCGCTATTTCCTCCTGCGCGAAGTGCCGTTCGGGTCGGACGGCAACTTCTCCGCCGCGCAGATGTTCGACCGCATCAACGGCGAACTCGCCAACAATATCGGCAACCTCGCCCAGCGCACGCTGAGCATGATCGCCAAAAACTGCGACGGCAAAGTGCCGATGCGCGACGACAGCAAACTCAAACCCGAGGACGCTGTGCTCATGGAGCTCGTGCGCGTAACGGACAAGGACACGCCAAAGCGGGCGAGGGAGGCCATGCAGCGCTGCAAATTCAACGAAGTGCTCGGCGCCATTTTAAGCATGGCCACCGAGGCCAACAAATATATCGATGAGTCCGCTCCATGGACCTTGAAAAAAGAGGACCCGGCGCGGATGCACGCCGTGCTCTACCACC
>JANNSK010000084.1:0-2205 GCA_031402515.1 Alphaproteobacteria bacterium
GGCGAACGTTGCGACTCCGCCGACGTAGTTGACCGTGTCGCCCGCAATCACGCCCGTCAGCGTTCGGTTCGCGATTGTCGCCGCCGTCGTGCCGTCGTAGGTCTTGTTCGCGGCGGTGATCGCGCCGGTGATGCCCAACGCTGCGATGTCGGCGGTTGTGACCGCCGTGGTGTTGACCGTGTAGTTACCCGCATCAGCGCCGGAGAGACTCAGTCCGGTGGCGGTCACCGTCTTTCCGGCGGCAACGTTCTTATCGGAGAAATCTGCAGTGCCGCCGACATAGCCCACCGTGTCGCCGCTGACGACGCCACTGAGGGTTCGCGCAGCAATCGTCGCAGACGTAGTGCCGTCGTAGGTTTTGTTCGCGACTGCGACATCGCCTGTCAACGCCGCAGGCGTGATTTCGCCGATGCTCGCACTCACGGCGGCGTTGCCGAGCTGATAGCCATACACCGCGGCCGCGCCATTCTCCGCGCGCACGATGGAAACCCCGGAAGCGCTGACCGTCTTGTTGCTGCCTGCAGACTTGTCGGCAAATGCACCGGCGACGGGAAGATCAAGGATCACCGTATCGCCGTCGATCGCGCCGCTCTGGGCGAAGTTGCCGGGATTGAGCGCTGCGCTGGTAGTCCCGTCGTAAACCTTCGTCACCGCGCCGGTCAGTGCGACCGTTACAAACGGTTCGACGGTATACAAAAATCCACTGCCGCTGCCGGCCACAGGGGTGACACCGTAGGTTGCCGCGTACTGCTTGAACGCGTAGCCAAGGCCGCCTCGATCATCAAGCGAAGGGTTCGTCGACCAGACGAACCAGCGTCCGCCGTTCGCGTCAAGCGCATTTGCGCCGGCAGTGTTAATGAAGTTGCCGCCGCTGCCGAGCACAATCGAATCGCCTGCGCCCGTCGCCACGATGGGACCGTTCACGGTGATGTCCCCGCTGAGCGTCTGCACGCGCAATGCAACAACATTGGATGCGCCGAGGGCGAGCGCGTTCGCATCGACGAGATTGGCAGTTCCCGCGCTTGTGAATGCAACGGTTCCAAAATCGTTTGTAGTATTCACCATCGTCACGTCGCCGCTGCCGACTGCGAACGTCAGACCACCGGACGCCTGCACAGGACCACCGGCAACGATGCCTGCATTAGTCGTCTGCAATGTGGTCGCGCCCGAGGTTTGCAGCGCGCCTGCGTAGGACTGCGCGCCGGTGGTGCGCAGCAACACGCCGTTGATCACGGTGGTTGCCCCCGCCGTGCTCGCGAATGACGCCAGCGGTGTCGTTGCGCCTACGGAGTTGCCAAACGTAACCGTGCCCGCGCCGGTCTGGGTCAGCGCGACGGTGCCATCGACTGGACCGCCCAGTGCCAGCGTATCGCCCGCCAACGCCGCCGCGATGGTGCTCGAAGACGCGAGCGTCACCGCGCCGGCCAGCGCTGCGTTGCCGCTTCCCGTCAAGGCGCCAGCTCCGGCGAACCCGCTGCCGTTCAGCGTTACCGCTTCGGCACCGATGCTGACGCCTGCGATGCGCAGCGTTGCACCGTTGCCAACCGTCGTGCCGGCCACCGTGGTGCCGAGCGCACCGGCGTTCGCCGCGACCAGCGTGCCGCCGTTGACGGTGGTCGCACCCGCATATCCATTCGCGCCGGTCAGTGTCACGGTACCCGCACCGAGTTTAGTGAGGCCGCCCCCACCGCCGATGGTGCTTGCAACCGTCGTGTCGGCGGCGTCGCCAAACGTGAGCCCGGCTCCGAGCGTGATCGTGGTGCCGCTGGCCGCACTCAGTTGACCGATCGTCTCGGCGGTATTCACCTGCAAAGCGCCGGTATTCAACGCAACGGTGCCCAGGTTGTTCAAGGCCGAACCGCCGGACAGGGCCAGCGTGCCCGCATTGATTGTGGTCGTACCGCTGAAGCTATTGGCGCCGGACAGCGTCAACGCACCTGCACCTTGTTTGGTCAATCCACCGCTGCCGCTCGCGACACCGGCAAACGTCGTTGTGCCCGCCTGATTCACTGTCAGCGTGTTGCCGTTGAGCGTGACGTTGCCGCCGCTGGCGCCGCCGCCGCTGAGATTGCCGATCGCCTCGCTGCTCGTCAGGTCGAACAAAACACCTGCGGTATTGGCCAGGGTGACCTGCGACGTGTCACCGATTGCGCTGCCGCCGCTCGCCCGCAACGTGCCGCCACTGATCGTCGTCGCGCCGTTGTA
>JANNSK010000085.1:0-38089 GCA_031402515.1 Alphaproteobacteria bacterium
CAATAATATCGGCAACCTCGCCCAGCGCACGCTGAGCATGATCGCCAAAAACTGCGACGGCAAAGTTCCCATGCGCGACGACAGCAAACTCAAACCCGAAGACGCCGCCCTCATGGAGCTCGTGCGCGTCACCGACAAGGAAACGCCGAAGCGGGCGAGGGAGGCGATGCAACGCTGCAAGTTCAACGACGTGCTTGGCGCCATCCTAGAGATGTCCACCAAAGCCAATCAGTATATCGACGAATCCGCACCATGGACCCTCAAAAAAGAGGACCCCGCCCGTATGCACGCCGTCCTCTACCACCTCGCCGAAGCCATCCGCTGTATCGCCCTCATGCTCCAGCCATTCACGCCGGACGCTGCCTCTAAGTTACTAACACAACTAGGTGTTTCAGAAAATAAACGTTCATTCAATTATCTGATAAGTGGAGCAGGGGGTGAGTTGGTTTCGGGCGACCCGCTACCCAAACCGGAAGGCGTGTTTCCACGGTTGGTGGCTGAGGCCGCTTAGACAAATTAGTTTAGCCTAGCGCCGCTTGGTTGCGCCTTAGGGATGCAGTGCAAAAACAGAAACGTGAAGCACTCAGTAAACGGAAGCTGATTTAAGCAACGGCGTGTCTTGCTGCCGATTTAGTGTCGCTTCTCTGGCGATGCGGGGATAGCTGCGCTTCAACGATAGGTTCTGCCACCTGCAGATTACGTGGTGTATCAAGCGCCAACCGATCAAAATCATGGCGAAGAAGTCCCGAATGCTGCTTCTTTGTGATAGATTCTTTGATTGCTGGCAATCTTGCCGCTGCGGTTCCGTTGAGGATATCCGAAGCCAGCGTATCGGGCGGCAGGAATGTCTCCATATCTCTTGCCAACTGTCGACTGTATGCAGCTTGCTGAACAGTCGCTCGTCCATCGTCCCGGCCGGGGGCGACCAGATCGGCGTAGTAGAGAATCAACGCATTGACGGTCTCTCGTGGGGGTAGCTCGCCGCCCGGCATATTGGCGGGAATCACATAACGATGCACGATCGTCTGATTGCTGTAACCGCGACGCATAAAGGACAAAAAAGTAATTTCCAGAAAGTAGAGATTTTGGCCAGCGGCAGCGGAGACACCAACACTATAGAGGTGGGAGCCAACATCAACATCCTGATACAGGAATGTTGTTCCATCTGGATTTTTCGGAGTAGCCCTCGCAATAAAATCTCCATGTTCGGCCGAACGCTCAATCTCAGCGGGTTGCTTCGTTTTATGATTATAATGCCAGCGGAGACTCCGTCTGCCCCAGTCGTAATTATCCAAGCGGATATCATCCCCAGTAGCAGGGTTTTCCCAATTGAAATAGAATATTTCTCCATCTTTAGGCTGTGCCAAAGGTCGGTAGACATCGAGAACAGTGTATTTGCTTCCTTCGAACGTTTCGCTTTTATTGACAGGAAGTTTGATTGTTGCACCAGATCGTACTCTGGGTGCGGGCGGCTTGGATGTTGGTGGCTTGGGTATGAACGGCACGATGCACTCCTCAGATTTTACTTATTATGGTTACTCAAGCCAGGCTTCTAGCAGACAATTATTACAGTTTGATGACAGTTTTGCATTTTTTTATAAAAATCGTGAATTGGGGGGGGGGGAATGGCGGCGGTATAACTAAGACTTGTCATGCCGCACTTGTTGCGGCATCTGGTTTGCAGACCCCGCAACGAGTGCGGGGTGACAACACAGAGAAACCATGCTAATCGACTCCCACTGTCACCTGAATTACCCGGACCTGGCCGATACGGCGGGGGTGATTGCGCGGGCCAAGGAGGCGGGGGTAGGGCTGATGCAGACCATCTCGACCAAGCGCTCGGACTTTGCCGAGGTGAAAAAACTGGCCGAATCGTACCCGGAAATTTACTGCTCCATCGGCGTGCATCCACACGAGGCCGAACCGCACGAGGACATCGCCGAGGGGGAGTTGTTACGCGAAGCCAATCATCCCCGCGTCATCGGCATCGGCGAAACGGGGCTCGATTATTACTACGAACATAGCCCGCGCGAGATCCAGCGCGAGCTGTTCAAACGCCATATCCGCGTGGGCAGGGCGCTCGACCTGCCGGTGATCGTCCATAGCCGCGATGCGGATGAGGAAACCGTCGAAATCCTCAAGGAAGCGCACGAAGAGGGTCCATTCCGCTTCTTAATCCATTGCTTTAGCTCTACGCAATATCTAGCTGAACAATCAGTAAAATTAGGTGGCTATATTTCCCTGTCAGGCATCATTACCTTCAAAAAATCCCAAGCGCTGCGCGACGCGGCCGTGACCGTCCCCATGGATAGGCTACTGGTCGAAACCGACTCGCCATACCTTGCGCCGGAGCCGTATCGCGGCAAACCCTGCGAGCCGGCCTACACGAAATTCACCGCACAAAAATTGGCCGAAATCAAAGGTGTATCATTTGCGGAAATAGAAAAGGCGACTACGGAGAATTTTTTTCGATTATTTAGTAAGGCAAGGCCACCAATATAGGCATTGTCGTTGCCTTCACCCGGTTTGCCCTCTCCCAAAATCCGAAGACGGATTTTGACCTCTCCCGGTGGGAGAGGTAAGCAAGCGGCGCAGGCCTTGCCCCTTGGGCTACCTCTCCCACCGGGAGAGGTCCAAATTCGCCTCTTAGCGAATTTGGGGTGAGGGCTATTGGGAGTGAAGCCGGACATGACGTAGGAGAGAAAATGAGCGACAAACTTACAGTTACCGTCCTCGGTTGCGGCCCGTCCGGCGGGGTGCCGCTGATTGGGTGTAGTTGTGCCGTGTGCAAATCGGACGACCCGAAAAACAAACGCACGCGCGTATCGGTGCTGGTCGAGCAGGGTGATGCGCGGCTGTTGGTCGACACATCACCTGATTTGCGCGCCCAGGCATTGCGCCACGATATCAGTCGGGTAGATGGGGTTCTTTACACGCATGCGCATGCCGATCATCTGCATGGGATCGACGATACGCGTTCATTCTATTTCAACAATGGCGGCAAGCCGATCGATGTATACGGCACGGCGGAGTCATTGACAGAGATCACTGATCGTTTCGGCTACGTCTTCGGCAAATCCACGATGGATCCCGGACTTTATCGCACAGCGCTGAGGGCCAATACCATCGGTGAGACAGAACGTTTCACTGTCGGCACGATTGCGGTGCAAAGTTTTCTCCAGTATCACGGTAAGGCGAAGAGTACCGGCTACCGTATTGGAAATTTTGCCTATTCGACAGATGTGGATAAGTTACCTGAACAATCACTTCAACTTCTTGAAAAACTGGATGTTTGGCTTGTGGATTGTTTGCAGGTCGAACCGGCGCCAACGCACGCGCATTTAGCGATGACTTTGGAATGGATAGAAAAATTAAAACCGAAGCGGGCAGTGCTCACCCATATGTCCCACGTCCTGGAATACCATGCAGTCAAAGCCAAACTGCCGGCGGGCGTTGAGCCTGCTTATGATGGTCTGCGGCTCAATCTAGCCTAGGCTTTCCCTAATCCTCATCTTCATTTTCCATAATACATATTATACGACTTAAGCCCACAGCCGTCATCCTGAGCGAAGCGAAGGATCTTATGCCCTCTTCGACGGGATTCTTCGCTGTGCTCAGAATGACGGCCCTCCTCAATTCGCCGCGCGAATAGAAGATGCCGAAGCGATGGCCATCAGCGGCAATAATAGAAGCCCGTAAGCGCCGAGGAATAATAGTGATTGATCGATCAAATCCGGCTGACGGCAGTATGCGGTGCCGAAGACCATCACCGGGACCATGAGCGGCAGGCTGATCAGGCTCAAAAGCGCTGATCCGCGCCCTCCTCCCGCCATCATCGCGGCAGAGAAACACGTAATCAGGCTCATATCGAATGCGCCAAACCCGAGGCCGACAGCAAGCTGCATCAGCCCTTCCTGATGGAAGAATAAGCCAAATAGTGGAATGACAAGCAACAATGGGACGATGAGTGCGAGATAAAATGCAAGCCACTTACCCAGCGCGATTGACTCAAGGCTCGCTGGCAGCAGCTGGTAGAGCTCAAGCCGCCCGGCGCTGCGGTCCCGCTCGTATAATGAGGAAGCGCCGAGAGCCGATACGATCGCCATCGCCAACCAAAGGCTTGCGAGCGAAAGCTCAAAATTTACTGTTAAAGCACTACGCAAGCCAAATGAAAATAACAGGAAAATTGTCATTATAAAACAATATATTTCAATTAGTTCTGCTTTATTCTTAAAGTAATACATTGCTTCATGTCGGATGATGCTTAGCATACTTCATCCAACACATTAAAAGACGATTGGGGGTATACGAAGGCTGAAGTCATGCAGCCTCGGCAGCAATCGGGAGATTGCTTAAATCGAGCGTCTTCACCTTCTCGCCCTCAACATTGGCGTGGGTGGTCATGAGCGTGATGCCACCTTGTTCTAAGCGTGCCTCCAATAAAGAGTGTAATAGATTCACCCCCTGCTGGTCGAGATTGGCGGTCGGCTCGTCGAGCAGCCAGAGGAAGCCGGGTTGGGTGATCAGCCGTGTGAGCGCCACCCGTTGCTGCCAACCGGCCGACAGGGTGCGAACCGGAACGTCGGCGATGTCGTCAAGGTCGAAGTAATGAAGTGCTGCATCGACAACGTCGTACCGATCATAGGCCCGCCCCCAAAACGCGACATTATCCATCACCGACATCGCAAGGCTTAGCCCGCGCTGATGGCCGAGATAGGTGATGCAGTCACGCGCACAATCGGAAATTGGCAGGCCGTTCAATAAAATCCCCCCCCCCGCAGATGGTAACAAACCGGCGATGCATTTGAGCAAACTGGATTTACCGCTGCCATTGGCGCCGGCCACAATCAGCATTTCCCCCGACTCAAGCCGATAGTTCAGCGTGGGGATAAGTAACGCCCCGTCACGCGTCACGGTAAGCGATTTCAACTCTAAGCTGTTACTTTTCATCAACGCTCGGTGATAAAATGGGACAATCGGCATCGTATAAGGGCTTTACGATTGCTTGTAATCTAGGGCGTGCCTAGAGTCACCGTCAATAAGATGTGACAGTGACAAGTGGCATTGTGACAGGCGGGCCTTGATACGCGGCTGCTTGTTTCGTGTGTCGCATGTCGACTGTTACCATAAAAACACCGGGAGAAACAGGATGACGACCAATAGCTATCAATCCAAAACCATGCTCACGGTGGGTGGCAAAGCCTATACAATGTATTCTATTCCTGCCGCAGCCAAGGCGCTGGGGGTAGATTTTTCAAAACTCCCCTATTCGCTGAAAATTCTTGTGGAAAATCTTCTGCGTTATGAAGACGGCACTACGGTGACCAAGGGCGACATCGCCGCTTTTGCCACCTGGCTAAAGAACAAAACCGAGCCGCGCGATATCGCCTATCGCCCCGCCCGGGTGCTGATGCAGGATTTCACCGGCGTGCCCGCTGTGGTCGATTTAGCGGCGATGCGCGACGCGGTGGCTAAAATGGGTGGCAACGCCAAGAAGATTAACCCCCTCTCCCCGGTCGATCTCGTTATCGACCATTCGGTGATGATCGATAAATACGGGACAGCGGGCGCCTTCGCCCACAACGTCGCGCTTGAAATGGAACGCAATATGGAGCGTTACGAGTTCCTGCGTTGGGGCCAGCGGGCGTTCGACAATTTCCGCGTCGTGCCCCCCGGCACCGGCATCTGCCATCAGGTGAACCTCGAATATCTGGCCAAAGTAGTCTGGACCAAAACCGAAGGTAACGAAACAACGGCGTACCCGGACACCTGCGTCGGCACCGATTCGCACACGACCATGATTAACGGCCTCGGCGTGCTGGGCTGGGCGTGGGCGGAATCGAAGCCGAAGCCGCCATGCTCGGCCAGCCGGTTTCCATGCTGATCCCGGACGTGATCGGCTTCAAGCTCAACGGCGCCATGCGCGAAGGCACCACGGCGACCGACCTCGTGCTGACCGTAACGCAAATGCTGCGCGCCAAAGGCGTGGTCGGTAAATTCGTCGAGTTTTATGGGCCCGGCCTCGATACGCTCCCCCTCGCCGACCGCGCAACGATTGCCAACATGGCGCCGGAATATGGTGCGACCTGCGGGATTTTTCCCATCGATGCGGAAACCATTAACTACCTCACCATCTCCGGGCGCGACGAGGAAACCATCGCGCTGGTGGAGGCTTACGCCAAAGCGCAAGGCATGTGGCGCGATAAAAACTACGCCGACCCGGTGTTCAGCGATACGCTGGAACTCGATATGGCGACGGTGGAGCCGTCGCTCGCCGGTCCCAAACGCCCGCAGGATCGCGTGGCGTTGGCGAAAGCCAAGCAAGGCTTTGCCGCGGAATTGCCTAAACTCAATGCGGGCAAACTCGCGGCGGGTACGGAAGTCGCCGTCAAAGGCGCGGATTATAAACTAAAGCATGGCGCGGTGGTTATCGCGGCAATTACAAGCTGCACGAATACGTCCAATCCGTATGTGATGATGGGCGCGGGTTTGGTCGCGCAGAAAGCACTGGCCAAAGGCCTTAAAGTAAAACCGTGGGTAAAAACCTCCCTCGCCCCCGGCTCCAAAGTGGTGACGGAATATTTTCGCGCCGCCGGTCTCGACACCGCGCTCGATGCGCTGGGCTTCTATCTCGCGGGCTACGGCTGCACGACTTGTATTGGTAACTCGGGCCCCCTGCTCGAGCCGATTGAGGATTCCATCAAGGAACATAACCTCGTGGTCGCTTCGGTGCTTTCGGGCAATCGCAATTTCGAAGGTCGTGTGCATCCTTTAGTGCGGGCGAATTACCTTGCCTCGCCGCCGCTCGTGGTCGCCTACGCGCTCGCAGGGTCGATGGAGATTGACTTGGCAACTGAACCGCTGGGCATGGGTAAGGACGGCAAACCGGTATATCTGAAAGATATCTGGCCGACCAATAAGGAAGTCGCCGATACGGTGCATAAAGCCGTCACGCGCGAAATGTTCCTCAAAAAATATGCCGACGTGTTCGCCGGCGAGAAAGAATGGCAGTCGATTAAAGTCGCGACCGGCATGACCTATGACTGGAACGGCAAATCGACCTACGTCGCCAACCCGCCCTATTTCGAAGGCATGAAAGCCGAAGTGGGGACGGACACGATGCGCGATATTAAATCCGCCAGTGTGCTCGCCATTCTCGGTGATTCGATTACGACGGACCATATTTCGCCTGCGGGCAATATCAGCAAAACGTCACCGGCGGCGAAATACCTCACCGACCATGGGGTGAAACCGGCCGACTTCAACTCCTACGGCGCGCGGCGCGGCCACCATGAAGTCATGATGCGCGGCACCTTCGCCAATACTCGCATTAAAAACGAAATGCTCGCGGGCGTTGAGGGCGGCTTCACCACCTTCGGTGGCGAGCAAATGTCGATTTACGACGCGGCGATGAAGTATAAAGATGCAGGCACGCCGCTCGTGATTTTTGCTGGGAAAGAATACGGCACCGGCTCGTCGCGCGACTGGGCGGCCAAAGGCACCTTCCTCCTCGGCGTGAAAGCCGTGGTGGCAGAGAGTTTCGAGCGCATTCACCGCTCCAACCTCGTCGGCATGGGCGTGTTACCGTTGATGTTTACCGGCGGCGCCACGCGCCAATCACTCGGCCTCAAAGGCGATGAGGTGATTTCCATCGACGGAATTGCCAATAATTTATCGCCACGCAAAGAACTCAACTGTACCATCAAACGCGCCGATGGGAAAACGGAGAATATCAAATTGCTCTGTCGCATCGATACGGCGGATGAATTGGAATATTACCGCCATGGCGGCATCCTGCAATACGTCATGCGCCAGATTATGGGGCGCACGACACCGACAAGTAAGGCGGCTTAATGAACGACCCCTCTCCTCCCACAACCCCTGGCGGAGCGAAGGTCGACGCGGATAAATTGTCGCGCGTGATTATGCTGCTTTACGGTAAAATGGACCATGGCGGGCCGTTCTGGTGCTATGCGGCGGTGAAGCCGTCGCAATTCGAGAATTTCAAAGCGGCGGAAAAAGACGGAAAAATTGACCTTTATAAGTTCGAGCCATTCGGCGAGGTCATCGTCTCCGCCGAGGGCAAAACCCCGCCGGAGGAAGTCACCCGCAAAGTCGCCGAAATGTATAACGCCGACCCCTCCACTTTCTTCCAACCCATCGACCCCATCGCCGAAATCGACAAGCGGCTTGAGGAGATGCAGAAGAAGGAAGGTGATGAGGGTTAGAGCACCGCCACCGAAATGTTCGCGGCCCGATGTCTGGGTTTGTGTTTGTAGGAAACCCGGACGTCATAATCGAGTGCAACCAACATTTTTATCAGCCGGTCGAGGGTAAATTTGGTTAGCTTTCCGCGCACGATGTCCGATACTTTGGATTGCTTCGTCCCCAATATTTCCGCCGCCGCCGCCTGCGTCAACCCGCGCTTGTCGATAATAGTAGAGATCTGTTGGGCCAATTTTGCCTTGGCCAGCAATTCTTCCGGGTTCTTCAAACCAAGGTCAGCGAAGACATTGCCTGAGCTTTTAGTGATTCTTTCCATACGCATGGTGAATTCCTTTTAATCGTTGTTTGATAAGCTCGATTTCAAATTGCGGTGTTTTAATCCCTCGTTTCGATTTTTGCATAATACGCTGCCCTGTACGTATCTTTGTTGAATCGGCTCACCATCTCCATGACGCCCACTATCCCTTTCAACGGCTTGGTATCTGGATGGGGCTCACCGCATTGCGCCTGATGGAGGGCATATCCCACATGTTTCCTCACCTCTTCCGGAAACGCCTTGATATCCTTCAGTGAGGTTCCCACCCATTTCAGCGATTTCATCTCATATCTCCGTTTATACCATAGAGGGTATAAATATGCAACCCTAATTTTACCCCGCCCACTCATCAAACCTACTAATCCCGTCGTAATCGTTTTCGATGCGGTCGTTGGCGTTCAGCGGCCGGGCGAGGAACGGCGTTTTTTCGTCACACATGGCGGTGAGTGCGGCGCGTAGCGGACCGAGCTGGTGCTCCACGATATCGCCATCCATTGGTAATGCGCGGATGCTGCCGGGTTTTCCAGCGTGCGGCAGCTCCCAATAATCCAGTGAGGCGACGGTTTTTCCCTCCTCCGCCAGCATCAGCGCATAGGCTAAAAGCTGCACGCTTTTGCCTTCGAGTACGTCTTTTTCCTTAGGTGCGGCACCGGTTTTGTAATCGGTGATGGTAACGCCATCCGCCCCCTCCTCCAGCCGGTCGATGCGACCGTGGAGGGCTAGCTCGGTCTTAGCTCCCCCCTTGAGGGGGAGCGGGATTTGCACTTCGCAAATCCGTGGGGGGTTATCTTCTTCATGGCCCATCCCCCCACCGCCGCGCCCCAAGAGGCGCGTCGACTCCCCCTCAAGGGGGGAGTTAAACAGAGCAAGCGTCTGGCTTATTTTTACTTCCCCGCTCACCCGCGTCGCCAGTTTCCGCCGTTCGACTTCGGCTTCATTGACAAAACGAAGCGCCTTGAGTAGCCGATTGCGCCAGAAGAGTTTGACGTTGGGCCGGTCGCTGAAACTGCGGAGCGCGGCATCGGCGATGCGGTGGAGGATGGGTTCATCCGCAGCACGTTTTTCCATATTCCAATGCGCGGTGAGCTCGGCGATGGCGGAATGGGCGAGTGTACCGAAATCTTTGGGCTCGAGCTCGGCGTCGATATCCTGCAATGGCTTCAGCTTCAGCACATATTCGGCGTAGATGCTGTAGGGGTCGGAAAAAAGCCTATCGAGCGCGGTCACCCGCACTTCGCGCGGCCGCTGCAATGTGGGCGGGCAAGGTGCTGCTGGCGTTGCGGGTTTGAATTCAACTGGCGCAAAAATTTCCACCGCCCAATCGAGATATTGCCGCGCTTCAAGCTCTGACTCTTCCACCCCATGCAGCGCCAGGAACGCCACCAACCGCTCGATAAACGGTGAGCGCGTGGTCGGCGACCCGGCATCGCGATTGGGCCATGTAAGAAATACTTCTGGTGCACCACCCAGCATCAGCACGTCATGCGCCATCAACGCGGTTTGCTCCTCGGGGCCCGGCAAACCCAATGCTTGCTGCTGCGAAAAATTCAACCACGGGCCCGGCTGGCTCAAACCCGGCCACAATTTGTCCTGCATATTGGCAAGAATCACCCGATCGAACTGCATCAGCCGTGCCTCGACCGGAGTAAGCAAAAACAGGTTTGGGTGGGCATTGAGTATTGGCCCACGCCACGGCACGTCGAGCTGGCGGTGGAGCAAACTGGCGAAGCCATCCGCGTCGAGTGGACCTAAAAGATCGGCGGCAGCGAGTGCGTCGAGCGCCTCTTCCACCGCTTCCTGACCGCTGCCGGATTCGGGTACGGCAGGCGCCAGCAAGGTGGTGAGTTTTTTTACCCATGCAGACGCAATCAGCCGGCTGCGCGAAAGTTCCGCAAGCCCGCGCACGAGCGCTGCCGCTTTCGCCGTTGCCGGATGGGTGTGTAGCGATTCGGGTAAATGCGGCAGCGTGCCCGGACGGGTAGAAACAATCCCACGAAACTTTGGCTCGGCGATGGCCAGCCAGCGCTGCCATGATGGTTTATCGCTCAGCGCGACAAGCGCATGGCGCAGGAGATTCAGTAGCGGCAAGGCGCGTTCGGGCGATGCGATGGCTTCCATCAGCGCCTGAAACAGGCTGCCCGTCTGGGTAGTGGCGAGCGTGCCAGCGGCTAACCGATCCACCTGAATGTCGTAGCGGGTTAGCTGTACGGCGACACGTGCCATCAATCCCTCATCCGGCGTAATCAGCGCAATCCGCTTATCGGGTGACTCCGCCGCCTCGCGCATGAGTAGCGTGATGACCTGCGTTTCCTCCTCCACATGGCGGCAGGGAATCAACCGGATATGTCCCCAGTCTTTTTTCGTGGGTTTGGCCGTACGCCAGTCGTCGATATTTCCCAGCACGGAAAGCCAAATGGATGCGGTGGGCTCCGCCAGCACTTTCGTTTGCGATGGCGCCCAATTCCACCGATCAAGAAATGTTTTGAGATGGAAGTATGGGTGGCCATTGTGAACTTCGGGCCATTCCTCTTCCCCATCAAGCCCAGGTAGGATGACTGAACCATGCGGCAATTCGGCGACGATATGCATCAGGTCCGCTGTTGCAGGTTGACTGGCTGTCGAACCTACCATCATCACCGGATAGTCCGGCGGTGTCGCTTTCCATGTCTTACCTAAAAGTTTAATGGCGGCGATTTGCCGCGCTTCTTCGGTAATCATGCCATATTCAGTCTCAATGGCGGGCCAGATTTCAGCGACGATTTTTAAGAATGAAATCGACTGTTCCCAATGCCTGGCCGGATCACCGGTGACCAGGCCACGCAATCGATCCATGGTGAGCGGCTGTTCATAACGGGTGAAGCGATCCTGTAGCGCACCCAAATCCGACGCCAGTCGCAGCGCCTGTTCGAGCGATGTACGAAATGTCTCGTCATCATAGCGATGTTTTTCGAACAGCCGCACCTGCTCGACCAATAAACATAAGCGTTGCCATTCCGGCATGGCGGAAGGCAATGCGGTAATATCACTCAATACTTTCGTGCCGAGCAAGAGCAGCAATTCATCCGACAGATTGGCAAGTGGGACAATGCAGGGAAGCAATAACGGTTTCCCGCCGCTGGCTATGCGGAATGCATCGCGTAAGCTAATGGCCGCGCGCCGATTGGGCACCAGCAGTACCGCACGCGGCAGTGCAGACGGCGCCATTGTTTTTAAAACATGCGCCACCGTCAGCGAAGCAACGTCGTGGCCAGGTGGGATGGTGAGGATGTTCATGGAGTACGAGAGTACGGGAATGCACGAATACGGGAAAGGAGAATCCCCTCACCCACAGTAAGCGTATTTATAATCTCGCTATGATGCCCTCACCCAAAATTCGCTAAGTGGCAAATTTTGACCTCTCCCAAGGGAGAGGTAGCCGTGGGGTGAGGGCTAATGCCCGCATTCCATTCCCGTATCTAACCCTTGGCGATTGATAACAGCTTCAGCCGCAGCTCTTCCTGTAAACAGGCGCGGATTTCGGAGCGTTTATCAGGCTTCAATTTGTAACGCTGGGCGAGCAGGCGATAATCATTGTCGGTAAGCGGGAGTTCGAATACGGCCTCATCGCCCATCTGCGATTCGAGCCCCAGAAGATCGCGCATAATCTCGCGCACATGGACGCGGCGAGAAAGCGCGGTATCGATAAGGATTTTAGCGGAGTTAAGGTCGCAACGCACACGCTCGGTCTCCGGCGCCAGGATTTCATCAAGTGACAAATAACTATTTTCGCGACTCATGAGAAAGGATGGCAATGGCGGGATATCTTCCAATGTTGTCAGCGGTTTCTCGTTGGAAGATGGGCGGCCAATATGAATCGGCGTATTATTTTCTTGCGACGGTACACGGCGAAAATCGGGCTTCGCTGACTGCACAGATTTGATGGTCACAAAAAGCGGTGGTTCTTCAAGCGCGGCATGGCCGTTTGTTTTAGGTGCTTCTGTCGCCAATACCCTGGGTGTTTCCACCATTGGCACCGCTTTTTGCGGCACGGGGATATGGGGGATAGGTTCGGCGATCGATTCGATATCCTCCACCGGGCGATAAACCGTGAGGTATATTTTATTCTCCGGCACCGACCCGGCATAATGCTCGATTTCGAGCGCTTTCTCGCCAGACTCATCCGCCAACAAATTATAATGGAACTGGCGTGCATGGCGCGACCCGCTGCCGATTGAGAGTCTCCCTTCAGTCACCATGCCTGAGATCCAATCGACCGTTTTGCTGTAGCGCTGGGCGACCCAGGCACCTTCGATTTCCATATCGGCCTTGCAGCGAATGGTTTTGGCGGAACTCGGCTCGCTAAAAAAACTGAGCGCGTCGCGCCCAAAGAACTGATCCTGCTCGGTTTCGGAAAGCAGGCGCGAAATGGCGAGGTAATAACCTTCATTATCCTCGGCGATGGTGAGATGAAACGGCATGCGCTCATGCGCAGCGACGGTGTAGCTGATGGTGCTATCCGTGCCGAACAGGTAGGTGCGCACCGATTGTACGGTTATTTTTGAACCCGCCAATTGTGGCAGCGGGCATGCGTGTGAAAAACGTAACACACATCCCGGCGCAAGGCTTGCGAGATTCATACTCGGCTGACGCACGGTGTCTGAGGGAATCTGTGATCTGGGCTGCAGCAAGGATTCACCCTTTATCTGATGGATAGCGTTAACTATTATTAACTTTTAGCAAAGGCAAGGGCAAATGTCGAGGAAGAGTCTAGTCCCTTCTCTTCATCAGTTTTCCTTGCTCCCGTTGCCATTCGCGCTTTTTGATCGTGTCGCGTTTTTCGAATTGCTGCTTGCCCTTGGCCACGGCAATCGCCACTTTGGCGAAGCCCGATTTTCCGAAGTAAATCTCGAGCGGAATCAAGGTGACGCCCTTCACCTTCAACTCGCCGACGAGTTTTTTGATTTGCCGCTCGCGCAGCAATAATTTACGCCCGCGTTTCGGCTCGTGATTGTTGCGATTGCCGTGCGTATAAACCGGAATATCGACATTCCATAGCCAGATTTCGCCGCCCTTGGCACTGCCATACGCGTCGCCGATATTGGCGCGTCCCATGCGTAGCGACTTCACCTCGGTGCCGGTAAGCACGATGCCCGCCTCCATCACCTCTTCGATCGTGTACTCAAAGCGCGCCTTGCGATTCACCGCGACGGTTTTATTCCCGGCGAATTTCTTGGCAGGTGCCTTTTTCACGACTGGTTTTTTTGGTGCCACGTTAGATGAGCTTCAATTCAGCCAGCGCGTCGCGCATGGCCGATTGCACTGGCGTGGATGGCAAGACCAGCGGCAAACGTAGCTCGGGTTTGCATTTTTTCATGAGCGCCATCGCGTATTTCACCGGGATGGGATTGGTTTCCGTAAACAGCGCCTGGATGAGCGTGACGAATGCATCATGCGCTTTATTGGCTTCGGCGTATTTCCCGGCAAGGCTGAGTTTCTGGATGTCGGCAGTGGCTTTGGGAATAATGTTGGACAACACGGAGATGACTCCCCTGCCGCCTGCCGCGTTGAAAGCGACCATCGTCATATCCTCACCGGAGAATTGCACCAGCCGCTCGCCGACCAGCTTGCGCAGGGTGGATGGGCGGGCTAAATCCCCCGTCGCATCCTTGATGCCAACGATGGTTTTGCAGGATTCTGCCAGTCGCGCCAACGTGGCGTCGGTGATATTGACGCCCGAGCGGCCGGGAATATTATAGATAAAAATCGGCAAGCCGGACGCGTTGGCGATGGCCTGATAATGCTGAAAGATGCCTTCCTGCGTCGGCTTGTTGTAATAAGGGGCAACGATCAGCGCCGCATCCGCGCCTGCTTTTTCGGCATGTTTGGTGAGTTCGATGGCCTCGGCAGTCGCGTTCGACCCCGTCCCCGCCATGACCTTCACCCGGCCTTTAGCGACCTTCACGGCGCGCTCGACCACGGCTTTATGTTCGTCATGTGAAAGTGTGGGCGATTCACCCGTGGTGCCGCAGGGGACAATCCCGTCGATTCCCTCAGTAATTTGCCATTCGACGAGGGATTCGAACGCCGCAACATCCACCCCATCCCCGGCAAATGGGGTAATGAGGGCGGTATAGGCACCTTGGAACTGTTGGTTATTTTTCATCGCCAGCACCATAGAGGCTGGAGAATCCGAGTCAACGCCGTCATGCATGACGGAAAACTTGCCTTTGGGCGGGCGGGCGGCTACTTCCATGCGCAGTCGGAGTGTAGCGCAGTCTGGTAGCGCACTTGGTTTGGGACCAAGGGGTCGGAGGTTCGAATCCTCTCACTCCGACCAGCAGCCTTGCAAAATAAATGGGCCGATATGTTTAAAAATCTCACGATAACTGAATGGGCGGCATGGTTAGGCCTTTTTTTGGGTCTGGCAAACTTTGGATGGCAAATAGCGACTCAATTAAGCAGAGGAGAGTTAAGAGTCCAAATAGGCATCGCGGAGATCAATAGACAAGATACTGCCTTTACTTATTATGCCGTTAATGAGAGCGATAAGCCCATTACAGTGAAGCTAGTAGGAGGTGACATCAAAGCAAAACCAAGCCTCCTAAAGCGTTGGTACTTTAAACTTATGAAGAAAGAAGTGCCGCCTACAGGATTCATACCTCTCCCGCCTTTGGACGGCTCTTACTCGATGCCTTACACTATTCCACCTCATGGCGGCACGGCTCATTGGGTTTTCACTGTGCAATCTGTTCTCGCCGCTAATCCGGGTAATGAAACAAGATTCTATGTAAAGGACACCTATAACAGGGAATGGAGTGCCACTGAACAAGAACGTAAAAAAACCATAGAGCATCTCACGGAACTACAAAAAAACGCCAAAGCCAACGGAATCTGATCCGCTTGCGCACAGCATGCCATACCGGATAGTCCAAAATCACCAACCAGCTTAGTCCAAGCTCCCATCTTTCTTGACCTCCCCCCTTTTGGCCTTGTATATGCGGCGTCCTACCATGTCGGGGCGTAGCGCAGCCTGGTAGCGCGCCTGCTTCGGGAGCAGGAGGCCGGAGGTTCAAATCCTCTCGCCCCGACCACTCTTCGCCCTTGGGGTTTCGGATGGCTTTGAAGCCAGCTCTAATTGGCGTTCTGCCGTACTTGCCACCTTAAATAAAATCGCAAATAAGGATCGGCTACCGTAACTTCTCGTGAATCTTCATTCCAGTCGATTGCTGACTCAGCTCCTATATCCCGAGAAATTTTTGTAAGTTGATTCAACGCAGCCGTTATCTCGTGTTTCTGGGGCATCATGTCTGCCAACAAACTATTCATTACGTTTCGCAACTCATCATATTTTACCGTTGATTTCGGCCCGGTTTCTGCGATGGCAAGTAGCGTGGCTTCGTAAATATCCACTTTTTTTCCTGTCTTTAGCGGCCTTTGTTCACGTAATTTTCGATTTTGTGGGCCTGCAGCGAGTTTTTTGTATATCGGAAGCCCCGCATCAAGAGCGAGTTTTCTGCACATTTTTTCGAAATCGTACGTGGCAGGAATGCTATGCGTTCCTACAAATTTCTTTCTTTCAATTCCGCAATCGTAACATATTTCCCAGCAAAACTTTTGCATCAGAAACGGGTTTTCTTGCGCCTCGTCACAAAGCTTATTAACTAACGTGCTGCTAAAATCGACACCCAATGCAGCGAAACCTTTCGTGGGTATTTGTATAAGATCGTTTTTGGTCCAATGCGGAAGTGTTACGGTAGTAAAGCGTCCGGTTAGTTCAGATTCTGCTTTAATGGCATCGAAAACCCGATGAGTGACAGAAAGCAAAACAACTTTTAGGCCGTTAAAAACAGCGCCTTTTACGTTTCTCATAATATCGGTTCGGACATCAGAAGGAATGTAATGGAAGTCATCAACTACTAAAACAATTCTCTCTTTAGTCATGTATTCAAGGGCGCGGCTCATGGAATCAATCTTGAAGGTTTCCGTCTTACTTCTGCTGGACAAGTGTGAACCACCGGCGGTGATTACAAATGGGACGCTCCCTTCCGCAGATACAGAAGACTCACTTCCTTGAGTCATGGAATTTTCGATAGGGATATTTAATTCAGATGTAACTGTTTGCCAAAAACCATCCGCTGTTTTTATTTTGCCACCATCAACCCATACATAATCCCGCTTACTAAGGACTTTTTTGCATAGAACGGTTTTCCCCGTCTTAGTGGGGCCGGCAAGCGAAACGACTTGATTGGGTGTCGCGATAGCTCTGGCCAGCATTCTTTCAATATCCTGATCTTGACGCTCGACATAGGTCGTCGTCGGCTGCCCCCCGGCTATAAAAACATCATCCCTATGTATGAGGCTCATCATCTTATCCCTTCTTATTCTTTGATATTTTTAATATTTTATGCATTTAGCACATCGCGTGCCTCGCTGCAAGTTCTCGTGCGCGGGTATTATTTTTTGTGCGCCGCTGGCATTGTGTGTGTGCAGCGCGCGCTGTGTATAGGGATAGTTCATTCTATCATAACCCACTGAAAACCCGAGAATTGTCACAATTCTGTAACTTGTTGCACCCTTCCCCATAGCGTAAAATGAAGATGGGTAACTCTAACGATAGGTGACGTGTGTCCAACGAACGGCCACAGCACGCGACCAATATCCATGTCTGGGATGATCCGGACAGCAAGATCCATTTCATGGAGCAAGCGCTGCATGGTAAGGACTGGCGCACGACAATTATTTATCCGGATAAAGATGCCCACTCGATCGCCAAGCGCTCCCACACCAAGGCGACACTCGAACGCCGCGGCTATGTGGTAAAAGAAGCAACGGACGATTGCGGGCATGCGACGCTCGAAGTCCACCATATCGGCGACGGCGTGCCGGTTGCCGCGGTGTTCAAGGAACTCGGCCTCGTCAAAGGCACGATGCATTTCGGCGGTCACCCGATGCTGCCCTTGCGTTATCTGTTGCGTGCCGGTCAGGGCGCCTTCGACGCGCTGGGCGATATGCTGGGCGACGCCGCACGCGCCAACGGATTTATTTACATCCTCGCTGAAGCGTTCCTCGGTTTTTCTGGCGAGGGAGAGAAAAAAGAACCAGGCGCGGATTCGAGGCGAAAAACACTGCTGAATATGTATGGACGGCTCGCCTTTACTCAATCGTTCATTTATCTCGCCGTTTCGCAAACCAACGACGAAACCGCACTCAAACATCTTCACAAAAAACTGGATAATCCTAAAATTCACAAAGGCGATATCAGCGACATCCACTACGACCCGAAGAAAGATGCGGAGCCGACCGGCATCGGCTATTCCATCCTGCATTTCCTACGGAAATACCCGGTACAAATCGGCGCCGTATTCAACGATCTCGCCATGGTGGCCTATGCCGGCGCAGCTTATTTGCACCTCAAGGACGCCCAAAAAGTGATCGCTGCCGGCGAGAAAATGGGTTTGTCGTTAGAGAAACTAAAAAAAGCAACGCATGTGCTGAATGAAACGGAGCAGCATTTCCTTAGTTCCCATGGGTACAAAAACAAAGGCTTCATGATCGACTTTACCCGTTCCGTTGTTTCAGCGCTGGCGTGGGGATTCCTGCTGATTCCGCCGAAAAAGCATGAGGCAAAAGAAAACGAAGGCATCATCGGCAAGGCCATCGGAAAGTTTCAAGAGGATCCACAAATCGGCACAGGCCTTGGAATATTGGCCTCCAGCACTTTGGGAATCATCGGCGCGACGGGCCGCAAAAATGCCATTCAGGCGACGGGCGAGAAAATTTACCTGCTTGGCGACTTCATGCTCTTCTTCACCAAGAACGACGAATATGGTGGCGGGCACGAGCAGAATCTCGACAAGTTGGGCGATAAGGTCGCGCAGTATCTGCGTAACTTGCCACTCGTGCTCGGCCCCAAAGCGCAGGCGGAGTTCGTACGCGATGTCTCGAAGTTCCTCATCGAAAAGGATCTTGCCACACTTTCCAAGGATCAAGCGGCGACTACGCGTGTGGAAATCGATCAACGCACCGAATCCCTCGCCAACGTCATCGAAAAGAAAATCCCGCGTAAGGAAACCCCGCTCGACAAACTATCGGAGGCGGCCAGCGAACTCGCCAAACGCTTCCCGGATGAGATCCGGCCACAGGTAACAGCCAAGCTCACCGAAGCGCTTGCGGCGCAACAGGGTATTCATGCCACGCCGGAAGAATTGCACGCAGCAATTAAGGTTTCGATCAGCGATTCCACCGTCTCACCACGCCAAACCAAACTGATACAGATGAAAGATATCGGTAACGAAGTGGCCGCGCTTGCCTTTGCTGTACCTGGACTCGATGCGGGTGGAACGGCTTCGGCCATCTATGACGCCCTCACACCCTTCACCCGCGTACAGGCATCCGATTCGCATTACCTGCACCAAGCCATGAAGGCCAAAGCCAGCGGCCATCTCGGTATCGCACTCACGGTCAGTGGTCGTGGTCATGCACCGAGCGAGTTGGGGCGGTAGCGAGGAGTCATTGCGAGGGCTTTAGGCGTAAGCAATCCAGCTACAGATGCCGTCATGCTCGCATTTATTGCGAGCATCCACGCCGAGATGGATCCTCGCGACGAGCGCGAGGATGACAAAGGCTGAGATCGCTTCACGGAGTTTACCCCGGTGAATACGGGGGCTCGCCATGCTCCCTCAATTTCCGCTTGGAATCCTGAGCGTTATCGCTATGTTCGTGCGCTGACACTGCATCACGGAGACATCATGATTAAAGGTATGGACCGCAAGGTCGCGATTTCGGGCATGCTCGGCAACGGGCTGGAATGGTACGATTATGCACTGTACGGCCACATGTCGATTGTGTTCTCCAAACTGTTCTTCCCGATGGAAGACCAGAGCCTGAGCCTGATTCTCACACTACTTACCTTTGCTATCGGCTTTATCGCCCGTCCGCTTGGCGCGATCTTTTTCGGCCGCATCGGCGATAAATACGGCCGCAAACGCGCCCTCACCGCCTCCATGATCCTGATGGCGATTCCGACTGCCGCCATCGGCTTGCTCCCCACCTACGCGCAGATCGGCATACTGGCTCCTATTTTGCTGCTCACAGTGCGACTGCTGCAAGGATTCTCCCTTGGCGGCGCCTATAGCGGCTCGATCTCCTATGTCGTTGAACACGCACCGCCGGAATGGCGTAGTACGGTAGGTTCGCTGGTCAAAATCAGCTTGCTCCTCGGATTCCTCGCCGGCTCCTTCGCCTCCACGCTGGTGGCCAGCCTGATGGATGAAGCATCCTTTTATAGCTGGGGATGGCGAATTCCGTTCCTGCTCGGCATCTGTCTTGGATTCGTTGGGTTCTGGATCAGGAACCATGGCGAGGAAAGCCCGGTTTATACGAAGGCTAAAAAAGCCGGCAAACTTTCCCAAACCCCGGTGCGCGACGCCTTCGTCGAACATCCGATGAAAATGCTGCAAGGCTTTGCAGTGTATCTCTTCGTTACCATGCCGTTCTACGTGGTGGCAATTTACATGATCGCCTACAGCACGCGCCATCTCGGATTACCTGAACAATCCGCGCTGATGATCAACACCGCGGCGATGCTCTGCATGCTCGCCGCCGTCTATCCAGCCGCACGGCTTGCTGATACCTATGGTAGGCGCAAAGTGATGATCGCAGCCATTGTAATGCAGATGCTGATCACCTGGCCCGCCTTCCAATGGATGGTGCCCGGCGACTTCACCCGTGCGCTGATCGTGCAATGTTCCTTCGCCTTCATCACCGGCTGGTATATCGCGCCGATTCCGGCGGTGCTGGTCGAACTCTTCCCCACCCGCATTCGCTACACCGGCATGTCGCTGTCGTATAATATCTGCGCGATTATCGGCGGGCTGACGCCAGCGATCGCCGAATGGCTGATTCGCGCCACCGACCAACCCACGTCGATCATGTGGATTTATTACTTTGCAGGATTGGTGTCCTTCGCCATGCTTTATACCTACAAGGACCGCTGGCGCGAGCCGTTGCCAGCTTAACTAAAATCTTGCAGTCTTGATACTTACACTTTAACTAGCTGCCCACGTCGGAGTGTAGCGCAGCCCGGTTAGCGCACTAGTCTGGGGGACTAGGGGTCGGGAGTTCAAATCTCCCCACTCCGACCATTTACTTCTGTCATCACGAAACCACCCAGATACCGTCATGCTCGCACCTGTTGCGAGCATCCACTCCGAGTTGGATCCTCGGGACGAGCCCGAGGATGACGAAATTCGCGGAAGTGACGTTTAAGCAGCCACCTTGAGCGCTGAGGCCAATTCGGCGCGGGCAGCGAGCAGGGCCGAGCGCAAGCGGCGCAGATCGGCATCCTGATCGACGGTGGTGGGTTGAGAAAGAACCGGCACGATGACAGCAGGAGCTTTAGGTTCAGCCAGCGCTTCCGCAATTGCAGCCAGGCTGACTTCAGCGCTAAGTGGAATACTGTCAGGCGCGTTATCGTTCACGCTGGCGGGCGGGACAGTCGTCAGCCACTCGGCATGTTTACCGTGGGTGAAATCATCGATGGCTTTTTTGGCGCCCTTGATCGTGTAGCCCTGCGCATAGAGCAGATGTTTGATCTGTTGCAGGATATCAAGATCCTGCGGGCGGTAAAAGCGACGACCGCCATTGCGTTTCAGCGGCTTAATCTGGTTGAATTTGGTTTCCCAGAAACGCAGTACATGCTGGGGCACTTCGAGCATCTCCGAGGCTTCCGAGATCGTGCGCAGCGCGCCGGGTGCTTTTTCTTTGCGGTGGTGTTCGTCGTCAGCCGAATAGGCGAAGAGTGAAGAATCAGTGCTTGCCATGGAGTGCCCTTATTTTTTATCGTAGAAAATTATGCGCCAGCTTTGCCATTCACCGTTTGCTTCAAAATGTTCGAAGCATTGAATGACAGCACGGTACGTGGCGTGATTGGCACCTCGACCCCGGTTTTGGGATTGCGGCCGACACGCTCCTTCTTACGGCGCAGCTTGAAGGTGCCGAAGGACGAGAGTTTTACCGAATGTCCTTCCGAAAGCGCGGTTGAGATTTCATCCAGCACGGTGTCGACCAGCTGGGTGGATTCGGAAAGTGATAGGCCAATCTCACGATAGACGGAGTTGGAAAGGTCGGCGCGGGTGAGGGTTTTCTGGGTCATAAGCTGATCTCCTGAAAAAGTTTTCTTACCAAGAAACTACACAACAGCCCCAGGTGAGTCCAGCGCCAAGTGCAGGCATACTCACAATATTTCCCTTGCGTATTCTGCCGTCTTTGACCGCAACATCGAGTGCCAGGGGGATAGAGGCTGCGGAAGTATTGGCATGTTGGTCCACGGTGACGATGCATTTTTCGGCGGGAATTTTGAGGCGCAACCCGATGGAGCGAATCATCCGCCCGTTGGCCTGATGCGCTACCAGCCAGTCGATATCGGCAATCGCAAGCCCCGATTTCTTTATGGCCTCTTCGGTGACAGCAGCCATTTTTTCGACTCCATGCCGAAAAATCTCCTGCCCCTCCATGGATAACACGCCGGAAGTTTTGCTGCTTGAAACACCGCCATCTGTTTTGAGTAGCGGCAAGAATTCACCGTCCGCATCCAGCACGGTAGCAAGGATGCCGCGGCCTTCGGCTTTTTCTTCCGGCACCGCTTCAAGGATAAGCGCCCCTGCCCCGTCACCGAATAGAATACAGGTGCTGCGGTCGTTCCAGTCGATAATGCGCGACATGCATTCAGCGCCAATCACCAGTACGCGCGAACAGACGCCACTTAATATAAGTCCATGCGCCGTTGCCATGGCCGTAACGAATCCGCTGCAGGCCGCCACGACATCAAGCGCGGCGCCTTTATGGATGTTGAGCGCACCCTGTACGGTTGCCGCCACGGATGGCATCGTCGTATCGGGAGTTGAGGTGCCAACCACAATACCGTCAATCTGCGAGGCATCCATATTGGCATTGATGAGCGCTGCGCGGGCGGCAAATGTGGCGAGTTGCGAGGTAGTTTCCCCCTCGCCCGCGATATGACGTTTGGTGATGCCGGTACGTTCGCGAATCCATTCGTCCGATGTATCGACCATCCGCGCCAGATCGGCATTGGTCAGGATTTTTTTTGGCAAATAACTGCCGACACCACGGACGACTGCATGTATCATAACGCCTGCACGATTTCTTCGGCGGTAACGGCTTCACCGTTCGTGGGAACGCTTGAGACATGCGCCAGTTCGTCGATGATTTTGGCGTTCACCTCACGCTCGACAAGCTGAATAGCGACCTTGATGGCGTTGGCAAATCCTTTGGCGTCGACGCCACCGTGACTCTTGACACACACACCGTTGAGACCCAGCAGCATGGCACCATTGAGTTTGCGTGGGTCATACTGACGCAAGGCGCGGCGGATGGTGGGGCGCGCAATCGCATAGCCAATTTTAGCGGTCCACGAATTGCTGATGGCAGTTTTAAGCGCCGTATAAATAAGCCGCGACGTGCCCTCCGCCGCTTTGATGGCGATATTGCCGGTGAAGCCGTCCGTCACCACCACATCCGTGGTGCCTTCAAGAATGTCGTGGCCTTCAACGAAACCGTAATAATCGACCGGGATGGCGCCTGAGCGCAGGATACGATGGGCATCTTTCACATCGTCATGTCCCTTCATTTCTTCAGAACCAACATTGAGCAATCCCACTTTCGGTTGCTCGATGCCGAGTAATGCACGCGCATAAGCATCACCCATCATGGCGAACTGCACGAGGTAATCGGCGGTACAATCGATATTGGCGCCCATATCGAGCAGCACCACGCGGCGGTTTTGCGCCGGAATGGTCGCAGTAATCGCCGGCCGATAAATACCAGGAAGCAAACGCAGTACGAGTTTGGCCGACGCCATCAGAGCCCCGGTATTCCCTGCCGATACCACGGCGCAAGCCTTGCCCGCTTTCACCGCGTCAATCGCCATACGCATGCTTGAATTTTTTCCCTGACGCAGCGCGACAGAAGGCTTGTCATGCATGGCAATGACGGTTTCAGCATGGACAATTTCAGAAACGCGCGACAGAGCGCGATGACGATGCACCAACGGCCCAATGACCGGTTCGCGACCGTAAAAAATAAAGCGCGCATCGGGATATTCTTTGAGGACCAGACGCGCGCCCTTCACGACCGATTCGGGTGCTTTGTCGCCACCCATGGCATCGAGTGCAATCGGTAAGGATAACGTCACGCGGGATTACCCCCGTTGATTAAGGCTTATTAGCGCTTTACCCTGGCGGTCGTCACCTTGCGGCCACGGTAATTGCCATCCGGCGATACGTGGTGCGGACGCTTTAATTCGCCCGAGGTTTTGTCTTCCGAGACGGTGGTTTTATCCAACGCATGGTGCGACTGGCGCATACCCCGGCGCGACGGGGAAGTTTTTCGTTTTGGAACAGCCATGATTAAAATCCTTCTAACTTATTGATTAATTTGTATTATTATTGTTTTCTTGCCTTGCCGACGCGCTCACCCCAAGGCAAACGGTGGCGCAATATAGCAGCCAATTTCAATAAATAAAGGGGGATTTTAGACTGTTTTCTTACCGACTTTTAGCCATCATGCCGGCATAGGCTAGAATCCATGTCAACCCATTGGCGAGCGGCTTGGCATGGACCATGGCCTGCGCAGGGATGGCGATTTACTTTTCTCCAATCAGGACCTTTAGTTCCGCCAATATGTCCAGCGCTTCACGGGGGCTGATTCCGTCTACATCGACGCTTTCTAAACGTTCAGCCATTTTATTGGCAGCTGGTGCAATTTGGGTGAAAAGCGGTAGGTCGGGGGTGATGTTTTTTTCCGTGATACTATGTCCCGATTCCAGCGTTTTAAGCAGCGCCCGCGCCCGGATCAGCACGGGTTTAGGCATCCCCGCCAGCGCCGCGACATGGATACCGTAGGATTTATCAGCAAAACCTTCGGTGATGGTGTGCAGGAACACGAGCTGGCCCTGGTATTCCTTCGCCGTGGCATGATAGTTTTTGAGGCGCGGCAATGACGTGGCAAGTTCCGTGAGTTCATGGAAATGCGTGGCGAACAGTGCGCGGCATTGGGTGATATTGTGCAAATGTTCCGCCACCGCCCAGGCGATCGATACGCCGTCATACGTTGCCGTGCCACGGCCGATTTCATCGAGAATGACGAAGGATTCGGGTGTGGCCTGATTGAGAATGCTCGCCGTTTCGACCATCTCCACCATGAAGGTGGATTGGCCGCGCGCCAGATCATCCGCTGCGCCGACGCGGCAGAATAATTTATCGACAAGGCCAATCGTGGCCAACTTCGCCGGCACATAACTGCCGATCTGGGCGAGGATAACCAGCATCGCCTGTTGGCGCAAAAATGTTGATTTCCCGCCCATATTGGGACCGGTGATGAGCCAAAGCCGCGCCGCATCCCCCATCGTGCAATCATTCGCAATGAATTCTTGATGATTGCGCCTGAGTGCCGCCTCGACCACTGGATGACGGCCGGCGCTGACTTCGAATACGGGTTCAGACACAAGTTTGGGTCGAGCCCAACCGCCCTCCTCCGCCCGCTCGGCGAGTGCGTTGTAAACATCGAGTTCAGCGAGCGCCCGCGCGGTTTTGACAATGGGCCCGGCGCTGCGCAACACTTCCGCCACCAGTTCCTCAAATATCATCAGCTCGAGTTGCAATGATTTGGTTCCCGCATCCTCGATTTTACGGGCGATGTCGTTCAATTCCGGTGTGGAATAGCGTAACGATCCGGCAAGCCCTTGACGGCGAATAAACGTCTCCGGCACTTTCTTTTCATGGATCGCGGTGATCTCGATGAAATAGCCGAGCATGTTATTGTGCTTGATTTTGAGCGAGCCGATGTCGGTGTCTTTTTTGAGCTTGGCCTCCATCACGGTGAGGATGCGTTTCGATTCATCGCGCAACCGCCGCCATTCGGCGAGATCATCGCGATAATCGCTGCGGATAAAATTGCCATCGACGGCGCGCACAGGAACTTCGGCCATCAGTGCCTCAGTCAAGCTTTCGGCAAGGTGCGAATGTCCGCCCAACGCTTCACGTAACAGATTCAACGTTTCGGGCATCTGCTGCGACCGCAGCATTTCACCGATAACGACCGCCTGGCCAAGTCCCGCCCCGATTAACTGCAAATCGCGCGGGCCACCGCGTTTGAGCGACAACCTACCAATCGCCCGCTCCATATCGGGCACCGAGCGCAAGGCAATCCGCAACTGATCGCGCAGGTTGGTTTGCGTATGGCACCATGAAACAGCTTCTTGGCGGGCTTCGATGACGGAAACTTCGCGCGAGGGTGCGGCGAGCCATGAAGAAAGCATTCGACTTGCCGGCGCGGTGACGCTGCGGTCGAGCGTGTGGAGCAAACTTCCCTTGCGCTCGCCGGTGAGTGTGGATGTGAGTTCGAGGTTGCGCCGCGTTGCCGCATCCATTTGTAAACTGGCATCTTGTGATTCCTGTTTGGGCGGGTCGAGCCTCGCTGCGGCCTCAAGCTGGGTGAGTTGTATATAATCGAGCAGCGCGCCCAGTGCACCAAGCTCGGCGCGGCTGAAGGCGCCGAAAGCAGACAGGTCGCCGACGCGGTAATGCTGAGTGAGCGCCCGCTCGGCTTTGCGCGCATCGAATTGCGAATCGGCGCGGATGGCCGAAATATCCCGCCACTCATGGAACCACGGCGTGCCGCCGAGGGATTCGTAAGTATGCTGCGCAATCAATAATTCGCGTGGGCTAACCCGGGCCAATAGCGCGGGCAAGCCCTGCGCCGATGTTTCACTGGCGATGAGTTCGCCGGTCGATAGTTCAAGCCAGGCGAGCGCGGCGATGTCGCCCATCACATGCAACGCCGCGAGATATTGCGATTGCTCGCGCGGCAGGAGTGCTTCTTCGGTAATCGTGCCGGGGGTGACGATACGCACGACGTCCCTGCGCACCACTTCCTTATAACCGCGCTTTTTTGCCTCTTCCGGCGTTTCCATTTGCTCGCAGATGGCAATCTTGATGCCACTTACGATTAGTTTCTGCAGATACATTTCTGCCGCATGCACGGGAACGCCGCACATCGGGATGTCATCCCCCGCATGCTTGCCGCGTTTGGTGAGGGCGATATCGAGAATACCTGACGCTTTCACTGCATCGTCGAAAAACAGTTCGTAAAAATCGCCCATACGGTAAAACAGCAGGCAATCGCCGTATTTTTCCTTATGAATGAAGTATTGTTGCATCGCCGGTGTGGCTATTTTTGCTGCATCGCACACAGGCTTTGCGCTTTCGTTTTTGTCCACAATCGGTATCTTGTTCGGTCCCAGCGCTGGCGGCATGGCGTTGTTCCCCGGAAAATTTGTATCATTGAATTACTGTAAGGATGAATCGATGGCCAGTGAAAACATGAAAATTACCGACGAGGAAGCCCTCGCCTATCACACGATGGGGCAGCCCGGTAAAATCTCCATCACCCCCACCAAACCGCTGATTACCCAGCGCGACCTCGCGCTTGGCTATTCGCCAGGCGTCGCTGTTCCCTGCATCAAGATTCATGAGAACAAAGACGCTGCTTATGACTACACGTCAAAAGGCAATCTGGTGGCAGTGATTTCCAACGGCACGGCCGTGCTTGGCCTTGGCAATCTCGGCGCGCTTGCCGGCAAGCCGGTGATGGAAGGCAAATCCATTCTGTTCAAGCGATTCGCCGATATCGACGCTATTGATATCGAAATTGACTCCACCGATGCGGAAAAAATTATTGAAACCGTCCGCGCGATTTCGGTGACGTTCGGCGGCATCAATCTTGAAGATATTGCAGCACCCGATTGCTTTATTATCGAGCAAAAACTCAAAGAAATATGCGACATCCCCGTATTCCATGACGATCAGCACGGCACGGCGATTATCGCCGCCGCCGGCATGATCAACGCTGCGCACATTACGGGCCGCGATTTTAAAGACATGAAAGTCGTTGCCAATGGCGCAGGATCCGCAGGCATTGCCTGTATCGAGCTGCTCAAACGTATGGGCGTGAAGCACGAAAACGTGCTGCTGTGTGATAAATCTGGCGTGATTTACGAAGGCCGTAACGACCCCTCGATGAATCAATGGAAATCCGCCCATGCGGTGAAAACTAAAAAACGCACGCTGACGGAAGCGCTCGATGGGGCGGATGTATTCCTCGGCCTGTCCGTTGCCGGTGCGGTGACCAAGGACATGGTCAAGCGCATGGCGAAGAATCCAATTATTTTCGTGATGGCGAATCCCGTACCGGAAATCATGCCGGAAGAAATCCTCGAGGTGCGTTCGGACGCCATTATCGCGACGGGACGTTCGGATTATAACAATCAGGTCAATAACGTGATGGGGTTCCCGTATATTTTCCGTGGGGCGCTCGATGTGCGCGCGCGCGAAATCAATGACGAAATGAAAATCGCTGCCGCCGAAGCGCTCGCTGGCCTCGCCCGCGCAGAAGTGCCGGAAGAAGTGCTCGCCGCCTATTCGGGCCGCGAAATGATCTATGGCGCGGAATATATCATCCCCACCCCATTCGATCCGCGCCTTATATACACGATTCCAGTCGCGGTCGCCAAAGCGGCTATGCAATCGGGTGTGGCACGCAAGCCCATCACCGATTTCGAAGCCTATAAACGCCAGCTCGGTGCGCGACTTGATCCAGCGGCGAACTCCATGGCGCAGATTTTCGACGTGGTGCGACAGAACCCGCAACGCGTTATTTTTGCCGAAGGCGAGGAAGAAAAAGTCATCCGCGCCGCGATTCATTGGCGCGATAACGGCTACGGCCATCCTATTTTAATTGGCCGTCCGGATCGCATTCGTCAAACCATTCAGCGTCTGGGCATCAAGCATGCGGACGATCTCGAAATCGTCAATGCTGCAACCAGCACGCATGTGCCGGAATATCTCGAATTCCTTTATAAAAAACTGGGCCGCAAAGGCTTCCTGCCGCGCGATGTTGAGCGCATGGTGAAAAACGACCGTAACATTTTCGCCTCCTGCAAACTAGCGCTCGGCTATGCTGACGTCATGATCACCGGCCTCACCCGCAGCTATTACCGGGCGCTGGAGAACGTCGCCCGCGTGCTCGATTCAAAAGAGGGCGAATTCCCCTTCGGCGTGTCGATGCTGGTCTCAAAAAACCGCACCATCTTTATTTCCGACACAGTGATTCAGGAACTACCCACCTCGGAAGAGCTGGCCAACATCGCTGTGTGCACGGCACGCAAAGTTCGTGAGTTGGGACATGAGCCGCGCGTGGCGCTGCTTTCCTACTCCAACTTCGGCAATCCGATGAAGGAGAAGTCCAAACGCATCCGCGACGCGGTGGAAATTCTCGACAAGCGTAAGGACATCGACTTTGAATATGAAGGCGAAATGGCGGCGGATGTCGCACTCAACCGCGAACTCATGGCACTCTACCCGTTCTGCCGCCTATCTGGCCCTGCCAACGTACTCATTATGCCGGCGCTGCACTCGGCGCATATTTCCGCCAACTTACTCGAGGAAATGGAAGTCGGCACCATGATCGGGCCGATCCTGGTGGGCATCGAGAAACCGGTACAGATTGTCAGTATGAACGCCACCGTGGCCGACATCATCAACCTCGCCGCCATCGGCTGTATCGACGCGATTGAGGATAAAGGTGTCGGCGCCTCCGCCTCCGCCCGTCGCCCAAAGAAGCGTAGCAGCAACCAACCCGCCAAACACGCCGCCGCCAAGAGCGAATCTAAGGTGCTGAAAGATAAGAAAACTAAAAAGAGATAGGGGAAAAACTTCACGAAATTGTAACACTATGAATGCGAAAACTGTTATAGACTGGCCATAATTACAAAAAACAACCCTACGCGAGACTATCGTGACCGAGATTACACAGCAGGTTTCCCTTGTTGGAGACACGCGGGTCTATAAGGAGCCGGGCGGCTATCCCCGGCTTACCGTTTCCTCGTTTGAATATAAAACCGATCATGCTGGAGTGCTGACTCCCATCGGCAACGGAGACTTTGTCAGGGAAGAATCCATCCGTCTTGATTGTTTGGTAGATGGGCACGTGGAAACGCGGAGCGATGCCCAACTTAGCATTGATGTACGCACAGCGCTTGATACGATTCAGAAAGCGTTTCACACTTCAAAAGTACAAGATGGCGCTGATCCCAATACCGTCACCTTGGGTACAGCAGCCATTACCAAGGCATGTAATGCCGCATTCCCCCCGAAGTTAAGGCCAAGCATAACACGCTGAGGAAAGTGCGTATGAGCAACACGGTTACCAGAGAAGTTCGAAAATCCCCGGATGGAAATGGCAGGATTTTTGTTTACAAGGCACAGGACGGAGAGATCTGGATTAATAACTACGATAAAGCGTGGACGTATAAGGCAGGAGAAGGCCTCGTGGTTGGAAATAAGTCCTACGGCAAACTGTTTTGTAACAACGGCGGCTATTATTCCAGTGAAGCAGATAGCCTGTTCTATGATCCAAAAGTGGTGCAAGCGGCTAATGCTGTTACCGCTGCCTTTACGGAAGCAAATCAGGGCATCTGGCCTTTGCTCGTAGGTCTGGTGGATGACTACGAATTCAAAAGCCCGGACCCGATCCGCGCCGCCTGCGCATCCAAAAGCGCACCCTCTCCGGATGCGCCAACAACCATCGCCACCAAACAAACCGCCCAGCGCTAACTACTGAATTTTTTCTTCGTAGCACTCTTGTATTTTGTCATTCCAGCGAAGGCTGGAATCTACCTTCTTCTTAAAAAAAGATGGATTCCCGATGAAGCTTCGTAACCAAACGCGATGCGTTTGGACGAAGCTAACTCGGGAATGACGTGTCATACCACGTCTCGCCGATGGCGATTTTTTCGCGGCCGTTTTTCTGCCGCCATTCATTGGAATCGCGTAACGAATAAATGCAGCCGCAATATTGCTGCGCGTAAAATTCCTCGCGCTTGGCGATGTCGTACATGCGCGCGCCGCCACCTTTCATGCGCCAGTTATAATCCCAATAGGTGATACCCGCGTAAGGTGCGGCGGCGCGATGGCCGCAGTCATTAATTTGTTCCATGTTCTTCCAGCGCGAAATGCCGAGCGAACTGGTGATGACGGGAAACCCGTGCTCGTACGCATAAAGCGCCGTGCGGGCGAAGCGCATGTCGAAACACATGGTACAACGAACGCCGCGCTCCGGCTCGCGCTCCATGCCTTTGGCCCGCGCGAACCATTCCTGTACGTCGTAATCGGCATCGATGAAAGGAATGCCCATTTTCTCAGCGAATCGGATATTTTCATTTTTTCGGATGTCGTATTCCTTGAGCGGATGAATGTTGGGGTTGTAGAAAAATATGGTGAGGTCGATGCCATTGGCCAGCATCTGCTCCATCAGCTCCCCCGCGCACGGCGCGCAGCAGGAATGCATGAGCACGCGCTGTTTTTTGTCGGGCGATGCGCCTGCCCCCTCACCCGGTTTTTTACCCGGCAAGGTCAGGTCGATATGCTTAATGATCTCAGATGCGCGTTCCTGTTGCTGCATAGGCGGCGGATATACAGGAATTCGCCGTAAAATTAAAGAGGATTAGCCCCTGCCCTTATTCGGATCGGATTTTTGCGCTTGTTGGCTGAGGACTGTCGGCATCTGGCCAAGCGCGCTGGCATCGATTCGGCCATTATTATCGGCATCCAGCTTGACGCCGGACAGCCGCAACTGCTCCATCGCCGCATCGATATCCTTGCGGTCGAACTGACCGTTACCATCGACGTCCTTGATGATGCCCTTGTTGTACATCTCCCGCATCGCGGTTACGTCCGCCGTATACACCTTCACATGGCCTGCTTTGGTGCTGTCGGTGATTTCAACCTGATCGTTGCCTTTGCCTTGCTCAGGTTGAGGTTGTGGGGAGCGATCTTGCCCGCGTCCGCGATGACGGTCTAGTTTTTGACCGTGCTCTACGATGTCTTCGAGGTGATTCAAGTTTCGTGCTGAAGCGAAGGCCTGCAGCGCGGCAGCGTCCTGTAATTCTTGCTCACTGAATCCATCCAGCGGCTGCCCGGCCTCGATTGCGCGTAATGCCGCAACAGCGCGCTCTCTTTTCGCCGGATCATGCATGACATCACGGCCACGATTCACAAGAACGCTCGGTGACATATTGTTGCGTTCGATGACGTCTTGTAGTGGCTGCGGCAGGCGATCGAGATCTCTTGCTACGCGCTGTTCCAAGCGGGTCTGACGGGCGGCATTGCGTTCTTCCATACGCTGTGTACGCGCGCGGCTCGGCGGGCGTCCGGCCTCGATATCTTGAGTCATGCCTGCGACATCCTCAGCGATCTCGGGATCCGCCAGTGCTTGATCTTCTAAGGCACGATTGACCGCCGCTTGCGCCGCTTGCCCATCCGGTGTGGTTCCTACTGTCGGATTGGTGACGATCGCTGTCGCTTGGTCGGTTGCGCGTTGTTCTGCTGCAGCTACTTCGGCGCGGCTTGGCTGAGAAATACCATCAGGCCCCAGCGCCGCAGATAGTTGACGACCTTCTTCGGTATTCTGTAAATCATTCGCCATCTGGGCGGCGAAATATTCGCGCTGACCCTCTGGCAGGTCGTCGTAGAAGCTGCGGGCAAAGGTGAGGTAGCTGTTTGCATCCGTGAGATACATACTCCGAATCCCAATCCTAGCCTGCGCTTCCGGGCTGAGATCTCCGATCATCATCCAGCGCGTGACGGCTTGTTCGGCGGCAGTTTTTTCGGCGCCTGATTTCACTAGCGCGTCGGTTAATGCTATTTTTATTTGGCCTCTGAGTCCTACTAAATCGAGGCCACTGGCGGTTTTCATGCGCAAAGACACATCGCCGATAGTCTGCCGCAATTCTGCCTTTACATGATCCGGAACACTATCCGAGCGGGCCAGCAATTCCATTTCCTGAATCAGCATTTGGACTTCGCTTTGCTGTATCACGCCTTCATGCTCGAGAATGGGTTCAGGCGCGTGTGCGCCCATGTAGATACCTGCCGCAGCAGGAGAAGCCGGATGAACTGAAAAATCCGCAATGGCCATCGGAATGGTTGCGCTCCAAGTCGTTCCTGAAGTGGACGATACCACCAACAGGCACCCCAATCGATATACATCGACTTTTATCTATTATCAACCAAAATGGTTAATTATTCGTTAAGATTTGAGGGGTTGGGCGGCGCGATTGATTGGCTAAACCAATGATTAACTATGGATTTTTCCGCCGCCGGAAACTTTATGCGGCCCGCCCGGCGCCGGCGTGGGGGCCGGAGGATGGGCCCCATCGGCCATCATGGTCGGAGCAACTTTGCCATTCAGTTTCTTTGTAATCTCGTCTGTCGCAAGGCGAATCTCCGCCGGAGTTAAGCCCTTTGTTGGGCTATGGTCGTATAGAGCGAGATCAACTTTCGCGAGTTTTGCCGCCGCGCGGATTTCCTCCTCGGTCACCGTGCCATCTACATTGCGATCAAAAATATGCTTGGTGCCATGCTTGGTGCGCCAGACGACGGAAGCGAGTTGTTTGCCAAGCGCCTCGATATTGGCGGAATCTTTGTTGATGGCTGGTGGCGATGGGGCGGTGCTCGCGATACCGATAGCGCCGCTTACGGCCTCCAGGGCCTGATCGTACGCGCTCTTGGCCCGAAGCACGACAGTGGCAGCGTCAACAACGTCCACCCCGCCCGCCTTGAGCACGACTTCACCGATTTTATTCAAATTTCGCTGGGTCGCATCGTACCAGCGATTCGCGTAATCCGCGTTCACCTCAGCGGCTTTCTTACTATCATCTTCTGTGCCGAACACGCCTTGATAGCCGCGCTCAATCGTTGAACCGATGACTTTGACGGTTAAACCCGCCGTCGCCGAAACTTTGCTTGCGCCCATTTCCAATACGTCCATCGCATCGGTAATCGCGGTGGTTTGTTCGGCGGTGAGTTTGTCTACATCTTCAACGCGGCTCCCATTTTTATCGATGGCCGCGAGCGCGTTGCGCAGGGTGGTTTTGACCTCTTTCTCTGACTTGCCCTTATATTCCGGCTTATCTTTGACAGCCTGATAGGCAAGTCCCGTCCGTTTTGCCAAATCTGTGGCGTAGGCTTTTTTATCGTTCATATCCGCGGTGCGCTCGAGCGTGGGCGCTCCCGGAGCATTCACATATTGTTGCTGTGATGCAGCCTTATATTGAGCCGCACTCTCCGCGAGATTTTTGAGTGCCACGATATTAGTCGCAAGCGATTCACGGTGCTTTTCTGAAGCATTGGGTGCTACTATATCACTCACGCTTTCGAAGACGATGGCCATTTCTTGATCTTCATATTCACTTTTTAGTTCTTTCCATGCGGCTTGTTTCGCATCCACAGAAGCATTTGGATCTTTGAGAACAAAGAGCGACGCATAGGCCTTGTTACGAGAAATCGATTCATTTTTCAGCATGGCGTTTAAAAGCCCACGATGATCTTGAGAGAGATTATTTTCGGCCAACAACTCATTCGCCATCACGATGGCGAAGCTTTTTTGCTGGTTTGCGTCTAAGAAAGCTTCTCTCCCAGCGTCCTCGATTTTCTTTGCAGTGGCTTGGCCCTCTTTGGTGGTAACCAAGTATTCTTCAACCTCCCTATCTGCAAGCAAATCCTGCCAGAAATCACTGCCAATTGTTTTGCCGGATTTTATTGCTACTTTGACAGCATTCCGGTTATCTGCAATCTTTGCTGAAATGGTGCCGCTGAGTGCGCGAGCCTTTCCCTCATCTGACAGCAGTGCTGCTGTACCGCCTTTTTTTTCAGCGACTGTCATAATAGCTGCCGCAGTAGCGCGCGCCTCCTCTCCTCGGTCACCCGCAAGGTCGCCTGTATCCGCTCGAACTAATAAATTTTGCAGATGACCGAGAAGCTTTTCTTTTTCTTCTTTTGTGTTTGGCTTAATTTTTTGAATAGCCTCGAATTCTGCAAGCAGCTCTTTTTCCTCTGGGCTTAACTCTTGTTTTTGATCGCGTGCTCTTTGCAGCGCCTTAATAGTATTGATAATGTCTGTTAGGCCACGAGAAACGGCAAGTGCCCTTGCACTTTTGTCGGCGTAGCGTATTTTACAGTTCTCATTATAGTCGCCGCGCTCATTATCAGTCATCTCGCTTAGAGGTTTCTTAGGCTTTTCGTTTTCAAACGCCCTCTGTATTGCCTCGGGAGTTAGATTTACTTGATAATTAATTAAATCGATAGGAGTTCTTGCAAAATCAGCGGCGGCCTTTTCTTCCTCTTCTGTAAACAAATTGGGATCAGCGAGTTGGCGTTTAAATTCATCTTCCGTAATGGCAAGCGTTGCTCGAATTTTTTCAAACGCTTTCTGGATTGAAGCATCATCAACACCAATTTCTCCCCTTTCAATCTGATCAATCATCTCGCGGCCCGCTTTGCAATTTTGTGCATTTGCCGCAATTAAAAAATCCATTAATACGTCATAGTCCTTGTAGGTTTTGGTGTTGCTCCTCAAATTTTCGAGTTTTTGTTTATATACCAACTGTTTTGCCAGCGAAGCTTCATAGGCTTCTTGGCCATACGGTCTGCTTATTAAGACTCGGAGCTCTTTTATTTCTGGTTCAACATACGCAGCAATAATAATAGATTCTTTTTTCGAGGTGAGAACACCAGTGCTATTGAGGTAGTAATAAACAAAATCATCCGGCTTATTACTACGCAAAGCATCGTAGGTTTGTTTCATGGCCAGTCGTATTGTAGCATCCACTTCCATTCTGAGACTATTGGCTGCCGTCAGCGCCATCCATACGGCATTGCTAGTTGAAGTTGTTACCCCTCTGGACTCTTCTATTTTGCACTGAGAAATCAGGCTATATGCTGCTCGAATGCCATCCGCCAACGAAATGGTGCCGTTTGCAACCCCCCTGCGCTTGTCCATCGCTTGCAGGCGAGCCGATTCCGCACGAGCCTGTAATTCTTCGTTTGCTGGCGGCAATCCAGCTTCAAACGAAATACGTGTTGCAAGCTGAATTACAACATCAAGCTCATCGAGCACTTGCTGGACGCGCAATGACTCTTCAGCGGACCGATCAAATTGCTCGCGACTTATGGCAACATCATGCCGCACTATCTCGGGCGTGGCGGCCATTACTTTGCCTGCATCTTCATACGCCATTATAAACCCCTGGGCATTTTAACACGACAAAATCCATTAGGAATTTGTGCGCCATTGACCGCGTAAGAATTCAGATTCCTTCCTATATCTGCAGCATCAATCACAGGCGGATCGCTTGGGTTATTTGATTTATAAAAGTCCAGTGCAGTTAAAATATTTTGGGGGGTAATCCCATAGCACCGGCTGAAAGCTGCCGTTACTTCTTGCGGAGTAACATCTCCACCATCTGGATTAAAAATCTTGCCTAATTCTTCTGCCCAACGCTCACGTCGTGTTCGATTGAATTCATTGATTTTATACTTAATGCCAGGAATTACCCCATCCACAACAAGGCGGTCATAAAAGTGATCGGGATTTTCCCTCTCAACGGGCCAAAATACTTTTCGTTGACGCTGGAACTCAATTTCCATTTCGGGGGTAACTTTTGGCAATGCCTGTGCCCATACGTCCGGGCTACCCATGGCGTTCATTGCTAATCTCTGGTTCCCTGTCATATCGATGGCCATACCGCCACTCTTTCTCATCTTCACTATACCAGAGAATTGTTACAGTTTTATTACAGTCGACCCCTCCAAATGACGAATTTGGTCAAATTTTAGCGAATTTTCAGGCTATTGGTTAAGAATTGGTTAAGAAATCGCCTTTTTGTGCCACAAGGCGCGGCGCACCCCCCGATTGTCCCGGACGGGTCATGGGGCGGCAAATTGGGGTGTATCTATCCCTCTCTTGAGGGGGGTGTGCGCTTATGGTCTTGGGGATGATGGTGCGCTATGGCACCGCCAGCTTCTCATTGATCGCAACGATGCAGGGGATGCGTTTTTTGTACGGCTTTTTCTCGCGATCGAGCATCAGCAGAAATCCGACTGTGCGCGTGTAGCCTTCCAGCAGCATCGGCGCGGCATAGGCGGAACCCTGCACGATAATCGGCGGACGCGGAATCTCGAGCGACGGATGACTGGCGAGATACTTCGCCGCGGCATTGCGCGGATCGATCGGGTCGTCTGGCTTTTTCGGCGTGCTGCGCGCATATTCGCGCAAAGTTTGCACCTCGGGCAACATTTCCGGGATCAATTGCAGGTTGGCGAGCTCCTCCATGCTCAGTTTCATTTCCTCGAAACGCGTGGTGGGGAGGAAATAGCAGTCGAGCATCCAACCGCGGCGCGCGCGAAATGCTTTCACCAGCAACGCTTTGTCTTCCGGCTCCAGCGCCTCTGCCTGACCGGCTGCGGTAATGCGTGCAAAATGCTCCTCGCCGCCCATGTCCTTGATGAAGCGTTCGCGCCAACGCGGGCTTTTGACCTCGGCATAGGCCCATTCGAGCAGCACTTCCTCATGCGTCAGGTGATGTTTCTGGCGCTGGCGGCGTTGCAATATCCATGCGGCGAGTATGGCTACCCACAAAAATTGGGTAGTGGTTCCAAAGATGGAGTTGATGGACATGGCATCTCACAGGTGCGGTTTATGCCGTCATCATAGCGCACGGCAAGCGTGAGACAATGGGTATGGAAGCGTCATATGAACACAAACAAAAACCCCCGGCTTTTAAGGGCCGGGGGTTTCTGTTGCTAACCTTGTGGAAGGTTATAGCCGCTTTGCAGCGGTGTTCTTTTTGTTTGTCACCCCGTCGTATGACGGGGTCTGGTGGATTGCCCTTGGCAATCCTTGAAACGCCGGAGGCGTTTCACCGGATGCCGTCAGAAGACGGCATGACAATCCTGAATGATATCGAAAAGGGCGTTTAAGCGCAGATGAGTGCGAAGGAACTGTAAGGTGTGAGATACAAAAATGACTGGCATAATTGCCAATGATTGATTCGTATCGATCCTTAGAAAGGAGGTAATCCAGCCGCACCTTCCGATACGGCTACCTTGTTACGACTTCACCCCAGTCATTACCCCTGCCGTGGTAGGCTGCCAGATTGGCTCACCTGCTTAAGGCAGAAGCAACTTCCATGGTGTGACGGGCGGTGTGTACAAGACCCGGGAACGTATTCACCGTAGCATGCTGATCTACGATTACTAGCGATTCCAGCTTCATGCACTCGAGTTGCAGAGTGCAATCCGAACTGAGACGGCTTTTAGGGATTAGCTTGCGCTTGCAGGCTCGCTGCCCACTGTCACCGCCATTGTAGCACGTGTGTAGCCCAGGCCGTAAGGGCCATGATGACTTGACGTCGTCCCCACCTTCCTCCTACTTATCATAGGCAGTTTCCTTAGAGTTCCCAACTGAATGATGGCAACTAAGGACGAGGGTTGCGCTCGTTGCGGGACTTAACCCAACATCTCACGACACGAGCTGACGACAGCCATGCAGCACCTGTGTTCCTCCCACCCGAAGTGAAGGACTCCATCTCTGGAGTCCAAAAAGGACATGTCAAGGCCTGGTAAGGTTCTTCGCGTTGCCTCGAATTAAACCACA
>JANNSK010000086.1:0-6263 GCA_031402515.1 Alphaproteobacteria bacterium
GCTGACTATCAAGCGCGCGTGACTCAGCTCACCATGCGTTCTTTGCTGGCCACCGGTGCGGCGACAAATCCCGCCAGCGGAGGAGTCACGCACCGAGCAAGCGGGGGAGCCAATACCGAGCAAGCGCGGAAGGTTGATAACTCCCACATAATCATTGAGATTTCTGGCTCACAGAGTACTGCTAACCGCATGATCCAGCGCGTACACCGCTCACTTCTGATATTGGTAATACTGGCGACGATGGGCGCCTGGCAGCCTGCCTTGGCGCAACTGGCGGTGACGTCGGTCAGCGTGAAGCCCGCTGCGGGCGGTGAAGAAGTGCGATTCGTAACCTCCGCCGAAATCACCCCGCGCAAAGTATTCGTCCTGCAAAATCCCGACCGCGCGGTGATCGATCTGCCGCTCATCGAGGCTACCGCCATCACCTTGCCATCCAACTATCGCGGCACGCTCATCCGCTCCATCCGCTTTGGTCGGTTCGACGCGGAGACCTCGCGTATCGTCATCGACCTTGCGGGTCCCTGCGCCGCGCTCACCACCATCGGCGGCGATCACCTGAGCATCAGCCTGAGGCCCACCGGCATCGCGGGCGTCAAAGCACCTTCGACGTTTAGTGCGCTCGACACCCCCCCTTACGTCCCCCCCGCAAGCGGGGGGGATAAAGGGGGGGCGACGCTTGCTTCGCCTGTCGTGGCAGAAGCGAAAAAACCGCTAATCGTGATCGATGCCGGGCATGGCGGCGACGATCCCGGTGCGATCGGGCTGCGCAACACACGCGAGAAAGTGGTCACCATCACCTTCGCCCGCGCGCTGAAGGAGTCGCTGCTGCGCACCGGCCGTTACCGCGTGGCGCTGACGCGTGACGGCGACCGTTTCATTAAATTACACGAGCGCGTTGCCATCGCCCGCGAGCTCAATGGCGATATGTTTGTCTCGCTGCATGCCGATTCCAACCCGAGGAAGGAAGCGCAGGGGCTTTCCATCTACTCGCTTTCCGAAAACGCCTCGGACGATGAATCGGCGGCGCTGGCCGAGCGCGAAAACAAAGCCGACATCATCCCCGGCATTGACTTAAACGGCGCGGATGAGGACGTGGCAAATATCCTGATCGACCTCACCCAGCGCGAGACCATGAACAAATCCGCCCAGCTTGCCGAGGCGATCATGGGAAGCATGCATCCCAAGGTGCCCCTGCTGGGAAAAACCCACCGCTATGCCGGATTCCGCGTCCTCAAAGGTCCGGATATTCCGTCGGTGCTTATTGAACTCGGTTTTCTCTCCAACCCGGCCGACGAAAAACGCCTGCGCTCGCCGGAATACCGCGAACTTGTGATCAGCTCCATCGTCAAGGGGCTGGATCGGTATCGGGCGGTGGAGGGGTTGTGAGTGTCTGCGCCTAGACACCATCCCAATCTCTCGCTAGCTTGGCTGCCTGATGAAAAACAAAAAACCGCGCACCAGAAAAATCTTCCGACTCCTGCAATGGCTGGCGGCGTCGGCGATGCTGGCTATTATTTTTGGCGCGATTGCAGTGATGCTGGTGATTCATTCCTATACGAAAGATCTGCCCTCGACCGACCAGCTCGCCAATTACAACCCCGAAGTGGTCACGCGCCTCTACGCATCGGACGGTAAGCTGATGGCCGAATATGCCACGGAGAAGCGCTTCTTCCTGCCCATTTCGGCCATTCCCAAAAACGTCCAGCAAGCGTTCATCGCGGCGGAGGACCGGAATTTCTATTCGCATCAAGGCGTTGATTTCTGGGGCGTGCTGCGTGCGGTGAAGGATAACCTGCTTAATCTTGGTAGTGGCAAAAGCATGGTCGGCGGCTCGACCATCACCCAGCAGGTGGTAAAAAACTTCCTGCTCACCTCAGAAAAATCCTTTGCCCGCAAAATCCGTGAGGCGATTTTGGCCTACCGCATCAGCCGAACCTACAGCAAAGACAAAATCCTCGAACTTTACCTCAACGAAATTTATCTGGGTCGCGGCACCTATGGCGTCGCTGCCGCCGCCGCCGATTATTTCGACAAATCGCTCGACGAACTATCGACCGAGGAGGCGGCCTTGCTTGCTGCCATGCCGAAAGCGCCCGCCTCTTTTGATCCGGCAAAAAATTATCAGCGCGCGCTCGAGCGCCGCAATTACGTCATCGACCGCATGGTGGAGGACAGTTATGTTGAGTTCAAGGAGGCCGACCGCGCACGGCGCACCCCGATCCTCACCCGCCCGCGCGACAAAAGCGAACTTGCTCCCGCTGATTTCTTTGCCGAGGAAGTACGGCGCAACCTTGCCACCATGTACGGATCGGAAGTGCTTTACGGTGGCGGGCTGTTCGTCAAGACCACGCTGAAGCCGACCTTCCAGAACTATGCTGACCGCGCGTTGCGTCATGCGCTGATGCTGTATGACCGCCGCCACGGCTATCGCGGCGCGCTCGCCACTTTGAAGAACGAAACCGGTTCACGGCAGGGCGCGCTCGAACGCATCCGCGATGAAAAAGAAATTCCCTTGTTCGACGATCAGCAATTGGCGGTCATTGAGCGCACCACCCCGCGCGTTGAAGTTTGGTTGATGGATGGCTCGCATGGTGTCATTCCCGCCGACGAACTCACCTGGATAATGCCACATAAACTCGCCGTCGGCGATGTGATCCTCACCGAACCGGCAGGTGTAAAAGGCCAGTGGCGGTTGCTACAGATTCCGAAAGTCAACGGTGCGATGGTGGTGATGGAGCCGGCCACCGGCAAGGTGCTTGCGCTCTCCGGCGGCTATTCTTACGGCGGATCGGAATTCAACCGTGCCACGCAAGCCAAGCGCCAGCCCGGCTCGGCGCTGAAACCATTTGTCTATCTCACCGCGCTTGAATCTGGCCTGTCGCCGACCTCCATCCTGCTCGACGCACCGATTTCGCTGCCGCAGGGGCCGGGCCTGCCGTTATGGTCGCCGAGAAATTACGGCGGTGAATATTTGGGGGCGATGACCTTGCGCGGTGCGCTTGAAAAATCCCGGAACACGGTGACGGTGCGTATTGCCGAGATTATCGGGCTCAAGCGCATCAAGCGGCTGATGCAGCGGCTGAACATTTATGGCGACGAAAAGGGCTTCAATTACTCGATGGTGCTGGGTTCGCACGAAACGACACTCATCCGCCTCGCCAACGCCTACGCGATGGTGGCCAATGGCGGTCGCCGTATCGAGCCGTGGCTGATTGAGCGCATCGACGACCGTAATGGCACCACGATTTTCCGCCGTGATACGCGCATCTGCGAAGTCTGCAAAATGGCAGGCACGTCTAATGTCAATAACTCGGCGCCGACGCTTATCGATGAGCGCGAACGCGTCATTGACCCACGCGTAGCCTATCAGCTTACGTCGATTCTGCGAGGCGTTATCCAGCGCGGCACCGGTACGGCGGCGAAGGTGCTCAAACGTCCGCTTGCTGGCAAAACCGGTACGACCAACGAGTCGCGCGATACCTGGTTCGTCGGCTACACGCCGGATATCGTCGTCGCAACCTATGTCGGCTTCGATACGCCGAAACCGATGGGCGAGAAAGAAACCGGCGGGCGTGTTGCCATTCAGGGCTTCGTCAAATTCATGCAGCAGGCAGCGGACGATATCCCGATGCGCGATTTCAAAGCGCCTGCGGGCATCCGCGAAGTGCCGGTGAATCGTGCCTCCGGCGCACCCTTGTATGAGGGCGAGGCGGCGGAAGGTATCAGCATGATTCCGGAAGCATTCCTGACTGGCGGACCGATTTTCAAACCCTTTAACGAATTGCAGGAGGAGTTGAAGGACCGCAAGGAGCATCCAGCACCCATCGATAGCGGTGTAGAGCAGCAATCCGGCGATTACACCGCCCCCGGCCCCGGCGAAATGGCCCCCTACCAGCGCCCCATCGACCCCCAGGGCTTCGACCCCAATACCGGCGCCCCTGTCGGCACGGGGGGGCTTTATTAGTGCTTGCGCCCCACGATTATTTGTAGTACTTTTATTCTATGCAGTATGTGTGGGATGACCGCAAAAATGCGCTTAACCGTGAAAAACACGGCGTGGATTTCGAGCGCATCCATGATGCGGACTGGCGCGGGGCGCTTGCTTCCCATGATACGCGCAAGGATTACGGCGAGGTGCGGATAGCTGCCTACGTGCCGATCCACGCGCGGCTGTATGTGGTGATTTATGTAAAGCGTGGGAATGTGCGCCGCATTATCAGCCTACGCAAAGCCAATGCACGTGAAAGGAGTTTTTATGAAAAAACGCAAAAATAATAACGGAGATGATTGGGTGCCTTCTGCGAAGGAATTAGCCAAGTTCCGCCCGATCAAGCAGGTCGATCCCGAGTTACTCGCGGCACATGAGAAGGGAACACTGCGCCGTGGTAGGCCACGCCTTGAACATAAAAAACAAAGCGTATCGCTGCGCCTTGATCCGGAGATTCTCGCGGCATTCAAAGCCAAAGGCAAAGGCTGGCAGTCGAAAATCAACGCCTGCCTGCGCGCGGCGGTGGAGGGGGATCGAGTGTAGCGGGTTTCAGGTTCCAGGTGAAAAAAGAATTTGATTAGCGTATAGGTCATCTCCTGAAACCCGAAACTTGGAACCTGAAACCTCTATATGCCCATCGACACCGAAACACTCAAAGACGAATTCGAGCACTCCATCGGCGTGCTGAGGGGGTGTCTTTGACTGGCCAAACCTGCTCACGCGCCGCGCGAAATTAAACGCGGCGGCGGAAGATCCTAATTTATGGAACGATGCAAGCGGCGCACAAAAGCTGATGCGCGAGCGCAACCGCGTCGAGCGCATGGTCACCACCACACTCAAACTCGAAAGTGATTTCAAGGACACGCTCGAACTCATCGAGCTTGGCATAAGCGAAAAAGACGAAGCGGTGGTGGAGGAGGGCGGCAAAAACCTCGCATCCCTGCTCAAAGAAATCAAACGTATGGAGCTTGAGGCGCTGCTCTCCGGCGAGGCGGACGGCAATGACTGCTTCATCGAAATTCATCCCGGTGCGGGCGGCACCGAGAGCCAGGACTGGGCCTTCATGTTATTTCGCATGTATCTGCGCTGGGGCGAGCGCCGTGGATTCAAGGTCGAAATCGTCGATGAACAAACGGGCGAGGAGGCGGGCATCAAATCCGCCACCATCAAACTCACGGGCGAGAGTGCTTATGGCTGGGCGAAAACCGAATCCGGCGTGCACCGGCTGGTGCGCATTTCACCATTCGACTCCAACGCGCGCCGCCATACCAGCTTCGCCAGCGTGTGGGTGTACCCGGTCGTCGATGATAAAATCGACATCACGTTTGAGGAAAAAGACATCCGCGTCGATACGTTTCGCTCATCCGGCGCGGGCGGCCAGAACGTCAACAAGGTCGAATCCGCCGTACGCCTAACGCATATCCCGACCGGCATTTCGGTGGCCTGCCAGAACCAGCGCTCGCAACACCAGAATCGCGCCGAGGCGTATAATATGCTCCGCGCGCGGCTGTACGAGAACGAGCTGCAAAAACAGGAAGCGGCGACGACGGCGCTCAACGCCAGCAAAACCGACAATGCCTGGGGGCACCAAATCCGCTCCTACGTTTTGCACCCGTACCAGATGGTGAAAGACCTGCGCACCAACGTCGAAACTTCCGACACCCAAGGCGTCCTCGACGGCGATTTAGACCCGTTTATCAATGCCTCGCTCGCCGCGCGGGTGAAGGGCAGCGTGGAGAAGATTTAGCTTGCGTAATTATTACTAATGTTATAACATGTTAAAACATAAATTATAACTTTTCCTATAAGGAAACTGCGATGCATACACTAAAACTCACCCAGATCGGCAATTCCGTTGGCGTGATTCTGCCGAAAGAACTGCTGGCCATACTCAACGTCAATAAGGGCGATACGCTGACAGTCACCCGTGCCGGCGATGGGCTGATGGTGCGTGCCCACGATCCCGATTTCGCCAAATGGATGGAAATCGGCGAAAAGATCATGCGCGAAGACCGCGATGTGCTGCGCAAATTAGCGGAGTAGCCCGTGATCGAGCCAATCTGGATACCGGAAGCCGTGGCGCTGGCGTATCATGAGCAGCAGATCGCGCAACATGGCGGCGGGACGGGCATACGCGATATGGGTCTGCTCCAGTCGGCCCTCGCTCGCCCCCTGAATGCGTTTTACTATGAGCGGGTTACTTCACTATCGCGACTGGCGGCGGCTTATGCATTCGGTATTGCCAAGAACCATCCTTTTATCGATGGCAACAAGC
>JANNSK010000087.1:0-25177 GCA_031402515.1 Alphaproteobacteria bacterium
GAAGGGTTTTTGCTGCTGCATCGCATAGTGGCAATTACCCCACAGCCGTTCTATCTATATAGTGAGTCTGTAAAAAAGGTGCCGCAGCATCCTTGACGCCTTGCCTTGGCTCGGGCAGCCTTTAGCGTGGATAATAGATGATCCGATGATAGATGATCCGTGTTACGTTAGCGTGATATTCACGGATTATCCGATCATCCGATCATCCAAAACAGAGGTGCCACCATATGATTTACTCAAAAACTGACATGCTCGATAGTTACCACGACCAGCTTGGCGCGCCGGAGCAGGCAACGCTGGTGCCGATGGTGGTGGAGCAAACCAGCCGCGGCGAACGCGCCTACGATATTTACTCGCGCCTGCTCAAGGAGCGCATCATTTTCCTCACGGGTGAAGTTGAGGACCATATGTGCTCGCTTATCGTGGCGCAGTTGCTGTTCCTTGAGTCGGAAAATCCGGAGAAGGACATCTTTATGTATATCAACTCGCCGGGTGGCGTCGTCACCGCTGGCCTTTCGGTGTACGACACGATGCAATATATCAAGCCGAAGGTTGCCACATTGTGCATCGGCCAAGCGGCGTCGATGGGTTCGTTGCTGCTGACTGCCGGCGCGCCCGGTATGCGTTACGCCACGCCGAATGCGCGGATCATGATTCACCAACCATCGGGTGGATTCCGCGGCCAGGCCTCGGATATCGAGATTCACGCGGCGGAAATCATCAGTCTGCGTCGGCGCTTGAACGATATGTATGTGAAACATACCGGGCAAAAGCTGCCCGTTATCGAAAAATCGATGGATCGGGACAATTTTATGGCCGCCGAGACCGCGCTAAAGTTCGGTTTGATCGACGAAATCGTGGCAAATCGGGCGGATGTGGGGAAAAAGAAATAGGGTTCAGGGATCGGGGATCAGGGTTCAGGGAAGTGTAGTTCGTGCGACGCGATAACGTCCTGACCCCTGATCCCCGGCCCCTGAACCCCTCTTTACGAATTAGTAACCATTTGCTGCTAGACTGAACTTAAGGTGCAAAAGATATGAGCAAGCCCAGAGAGACAAAAACCACCCGTTACTGCTCGTTCTGCGGTAAGTCGGAGCATGAAGTCAGGAAACTGATTGCGGGCCCCACCGTGTTCATTTGCGACGAGTGTGTCGAGCTTTGCGTTGATATCATCCGTACCGCCGACAAATCGCCCGCGACTGCGGAAACTGGTGAAACGCTCGTTACACCGCAGCAAATTCGCAAAGTGCTCGACGATTACGTCATCGGTCAGGCGCGGGCGAAAAAAGTTCTCTCGGTCGCCGTGCACAACCATTACAAACGCGTCGCGCTCATGGAGAAATCCACTGAGGTGGAAATCGCCAAATCGAATATTCTGCTCGTGGGGCCAACTGGCTCGGGTAAAACGCTCCTCGCACAGACCCTCGCGCGGATTCTCGACGTGCCCTTCACCATGGCCGATGCGACCACGCTCACCGAAGCCGGTTATGTCGGCGAGGACGTCGAAAACATTATCCTGCGCCTGCTGCAAGCGGCGGATTACAATGTCGAGCGCGCGCAAAAAGGGATCGTGTATATCGACGAGGTTGATAAAATCTCGCGCAAATCGGAAAACCCATCCATCACCCGCGACGTGTCGGGCGAGGGCGTGCAACAGGCGCTGCTTAAAATCATGGAAGGCACCGTGGCATCCGTTCCGCCGCAAGGCGGGCGCAAACATCCGCAGCAGGAGTTCCTGCAGGTTGACACCTCGAATATCCTGTTCATTTGCGGTGGGGCGTTCTCAGGTATCGAGAAAATCATCGCCCGCAGGCAGAAGGGCACATCGATTGGTTTTGGCGCCGATGTACGCAATACGGATGAAGTAAAGCCCGGCGAAATGTTCAAGCAGCTCGAGCCTGAGGATTTATTGAAGTTCGGCCTCATCCCCGAGTTTGTTGGCCGCTTGCCGGTCATCGCCACGCTGGAGGATCTGGACGAGGTCGCCCTCAAAAGCATCCTCACCGAGCCGAAAAATGCGCTGGTCAAACAATACCGCAAAATGTTCGAGATGGAAGGCGTGGACCTCAAATTCACCGACGACGCGCTCACCGCCATTTCACTCAAGGCCATTGGTCGCAAGACGGGCGCGCGCGGATTGCGCGCTATCATGGAAGAGGCGCTCATGGACCTCATGTACGATATTCCTGGCGTGAACGACGTGTCGGAAGTCACCATCACCGGCGATGTCATCAACGGCAAAACCCAGCCGGTGCTTGTCCATGAAACCGGCAAGAAGCCGAGTAAAAAGGCGAATTAGCGGTAGAAAAAGCTCTAGCGGGCCCGCTGCACTTCGATGCCGTTTAATTCCCGTGCTCTCTTGAGTGCGGGGGAGTGTCTTAAGCCGTCTTCCACACCATCTACAACAATATCGAATCCGGGAACGCCGTGATCGGCGAGGATTCGATAAAAGTGAATATGATGCAGATCAGTGGCCGTAAACTCATTTACTGTCCTAAAGCCGGTATACACTCTCATTTCAAAATCATCATATTTCCGGTCCGGGCCGTTGGGGTTCTTGCTAGATGGCTTCTCCTCAGCTTTCGCTGGTTCTGCGGTCATGGCAGACATGGGGGTTGGGTTTCCGGCTGAGGTTGCGATGGGCGCGGGGGGCGTTACGGGTTTGGTCATGGCAGGCCTCCTTCAGTGATGTATGATTTCACTATACCATCGGCGTGTCCTAGAGATTATGAAGATTTCATGATGTTTGTGTGACGATTTCATGACATCGCGCATTTGGGGTGGTCAATATTCCTTGATTTTTTAGGCTGATAACCCTAGAACCCATCCCTCTCGCTCAGGGTCCTTATGAGTCTTACCGAAAAAGAAGTGAAACACGTTGCCAAGTTGGCCCGCATCCGCATTCCGGATGGCGAGCTCGCGTATTATGCCGGGCAAATCAATGGCATACTCAAATGGATTGAACAACTGGGTGAAGTGAATACGGATAAGGTCGCGCCGCTGAATTCCGTCTCCGACCAGCCGCTGCCATGGCGCGAGGATAAGGTCACCGACGGCACTATCCAGGAGAAGATTCTCAAGAACGCATCCGGTAGCCAGTATGGCTGCTTCACCGTGCCCAAGGTGCTTGAGTGATGTGGAACATTACAAAAGCGTGTCATGCCGTCTTCATGACGGCATCCGGTTTCACTAAAGCTACGGTGGAGGCAATCCGGTACCAGACCCCGTCATGCGACGGGGTGACACTCTGTGCGGGGGGGGGGGCGGCGCATGACTAACCCCACCCACATGACGCTGGCTGAAGCGCGCGATGCGCTTGCCGCAAAAAAAGTTTCGGCGGTGGAGTTGACGCAGGCGCACATCAACGCGATTGAAAAGCAGAACGCGGCACTGAATGCCTACGTGCATCATACGCCGGAGATCGCGCTGGCGCAGGCGAAAGCATCGGATGAGAAGCGGGCCAAAGGGCAGGTGGGAATCCTTGAAGGTATCCCGATCGGTGTGAAGGATTTATTCTGCACGAAAGGCGTAGCTTCGCAAGCTGGTTCGAAAATCCTCGAAGGATTCAAGCCGGAATATGAATCGACGGTGACGACAAATTTATTTCGCGAAGGCGCGGTGATGCTCGGCAAAACCAACATGGATGAATTCGCCATGGGCTCGGCGAATATCACCAGCACCTACGGTCCCTGTGTCAGCCCGTGGAAAAGCAAGGATGCGCCGGAGAAGAAACTGGTGCCCGGCGGCTCATCCGGCGGCTCGGCAGCTGCCGTTGCTGCGCGGCTGGGCTATATGGCGATAGGGACGGATACGGGCGGTTCTATCCGTCAACCGGCGGCGTTTACCGGGATTGTCGGTATCAAGCCCACCTATGGCCGTTGCTCGCGCTGGGGGATTGTGGCGTTTGCTTCCTCGCTCGATCAGGCAGGTCCAATGACGCGCTCGGTGCGTGACGCGGCGATTAGCCTGAAAGCGATGGCGGGGCATGATGCGAAGGATTCGACATCGGCCAAGCTCGCTGTGCCGGATTTCGAAGCGGCGCTCGGCAAGGGCGTGAAGGGCCTGAAAATCGGCATACCCAAAGAATACCGCCTCGACGGCATGAACGCCGAAATCGCCGCTGAGTGGGAAAAGGGCGAGAAAATCCTCAAAGAGGCGGGCGCAGAAATTGTTCACGTCTCGCTGCCGCACACGAAATACGCGCTGCCGACCTATTACATCATCGCGCCCGCCGAATGCTCCTCCAACCTCGCGCGCTACGACGGTGTGCGTTTTGGTCTGCGTGTGATGGATGAGGGTGATAGCCTGAACGACATGTATGAAAAAACCCGCGCGGCGGGGTTTGGGCCGGAGGTCAAACGCCGCATCCTCATCGGCACTTATGTTTTGAGCGCCGGGTATTACGACGCTTATTACAAGAAGGCGCAAAAAATCCGCGCCCTCATCGCGCAGGATTTCAAAACAGCGTTTCAAAGCTGCGATATCATCCTCACCCCCACCGCGCCGTCGGATGCATTCGCCATCGGCGAGAATCAGGACGACCCGCTCGCCATGTATTTGAACGACGTATTCACCGTGCCGACTTCGCTTGCTGGCTTGCCCGGACTGGCGCTGCCATCGGGATTATCCAAAGCCGGATTGCCGCTTGGGCTGCAACTCATCGGCCGCGCGTTTGATGAGGAAACTGTGTTCCGCACCGCCGATGTCATTGAGCGCGCCGTGTCCTTCACCGCCACGCCGGAGGGGATATGACCTACCGCGTCAAAGGCAATACGGGTGAATGGGAAGTGGTGCTTGGGCTTGAAGTCCATGCGCAAATCAATTCCGAATCAAAGCTGTTCTCCGGGGCGCCGGTGTCGTTCGGCGCTGAGGCCAACCAGAATGTCAGCTTCGTCGATGCGGGTATGCCGGGGATGCTGCCGGTGATCAACGCAAAATGCGTCGAGCAGGCGGTGCGCACGGGGCTCGGCTTGAAAGCACAAATCAATCTTGTGTCGCTGTTCGATCGCAAGAATTATTTTTATGCCGATTTGCCGCAAGGCTACCAGATTTCGCAATATCTCGACCCCATCGTAGGCCGTGGCGAGCTGATTATCGACCTGCCGGGCGGCGAATCGCGCACCATCGGTATCACGCGCCTGCATGTCGAGCAGGATGCCGGCAAATCGATGCATGAGAATAGTCCGAAATACTCCTTCATCGATTTGAATCGCGCCGGTGTGGCGCTGATGGAAATTGTGTCGGAACCCGATATGCGCTCACCGGAGGAAGCCGGGGCCTACTTCAAAAAATTGCGGGCGATATTGCTTTATTTGGGCACCTGCGACGGTGATTTGGAGAAAGGTAATATGCGTTGCGATGCCAACGTTTCCGTGCGCAAGCCGGGTGATACAAAATTGGGTACGCGCTGCGAAATCAAGAATCTGAACTCGGTAAAGTTTCTGATGAAGGCGATCGAGTTCGAAGCGGCACGCCAGGTGGAAATCATCGAAAGTGGCGGGAAAATCGACCAGGAAACGCGCCTGTTCGATTCGGCGACCGGTGAAACGCGCACCATGCGTTCGAAGGAAGACGCGCATGATTATCGCTACTTCCCTGACCCCGATTTATTGCCGCTCATCCTCACCCAAAAATTCGTTGATGACATTAAGGCCACCTTGCCCGAACTGCCGGACGAGAAGAAAGCGCGCTACATCCGCGACTATGGATTATCGCCGTACGATGCCGGTGTGCTGGTCGCCGATCAGGAAACGGCGGCGTATTTTGAAGCGGTGGCCAAGGGGCACGACGCCAAGCTTGCCGCCAACTGGATTGCTGCGGCGCTATTTGAGCGCTTGAATAAATTCGACCTGACCATCGCCCAGTCGCCCATTGCGCCTACGCAACTTGCTGAACTGATTGGCCTCATTGAGGACAACACCATCTCAGGTAAAATTGCCAAAACCGTATTCGAGAAAATGTGCGAGTCCGGAAAATCTGCCAAACAAATCGTCGAAGAAGAGGGGCTGGTGCAGGTGACCGACACTGGCGCGATTGAATCCGCCATCGACGCGGTCATCGCGGCCAATGGCGACAAGGTTGCCGAATATAAATCCGGCAAAGATAAATTGTTCGGGTTCTTCGTCGGCCAGGTGATGAAATCGACCGGCGGTAAAGCCAATCCGGCGATGCTGAATGATTTGTTGAAGAAAAAGCTTGGATAATTGGTAACGAGTACTATGTAACCGTCATCCTCGCACTCGTTGAGAGGATCTATTGATTCTCGCGACAAGCGCGAGAATGACGGAAAGAGAGGTCGTCATGAAAAAACTACTCAAAATTGTTGGTGGGACGCTGTTCACGCTGATCCTGCTGCTGCTTGCCATTCCATTGTTCATTTCGGCGGAGACGCTGAAAAAAGAGTTCACTGCGCAGGCGACCAAAGCCACCGGCCGCGCCATCGACATTAAGGGCAAAGCGTCGCTGACCTTGTTTCCCAACATCGAAGTATCGCTCGAGGATGTCACGGTCGGCAACCCGGCCGGGTTCAAGTCGCCGCACCTTATTCACGCGAAAACACTGGCGGCGGGGGCGTCGCTGAGGCCGTTGCTCGCGGGTAATCTGAACGTCACCGGCATCACGCTGCATGGCGCAGATATCCGGCTTGAGGAAACGGCAAGCGGTGCAAAAAACTGGGAATTTGCCAAAGCGAAAACGGAAGAAGCGCCCACGGAAAAGAAAAAAGGCAAAGCATCCGACGCCATCAAGAGTTTCGCGTTGGGCGATATTTCCATCAAGGATTCGGCGGTGACCTATATCCAGCCCGGAAAAACGACGAAGGCGGAGCAGATTAACCTCACAGTGCAAGGTGCCGATGCGCGCGGTGCGTTCAAGGTTGATGGCAGCCTGAATTACCAGGGCAAGCCGGTGAAGCTGAAGGCGCAACTGAGCAAACTGCGCGATTTCCTGCGGTCGAAAGCCTCGCCTGCCGAGCTTGCACTTAGCCTTCCCAACGGATCGCTGAAATTCAACGGCAAGGTGCAGAATGACAAAGAAATCGCCGCGCTCGGCAAAATCGATCTGAACGCCAAAGACCTGCCGGGATTGATGAAATGGGCGACCGGCAAACCAGCCAAGCTGCTGCCAAGCGCGGCGAAGCTGGTTGCCGATATCGCGGTGAAAGGCAAAAAAGCGTCGCTCAAACATGCCGATGCGGTGGTCGAACTTCCGGGCGGTACGGCGGCCTTTACAGGCGATCTTACCGTCGGCGATACGGTAGCGGCCAACGGCAAACTGAACCTTGATTTCAGCGATGTGGGCGCGGTGCATGGTTGGGCGACCGGCAAAGCGGCGCCGAAGAATCTGCCCAAGCGCCTGACGCTTACGACTAACATCACGACGGAGGGTAAGAAATATACGTTGAAGGAGCTGACGCTCGATACGGGCGATCTTACCGCCACCGGCGGCCTTACGGCGAATATGGCGGGCGCGGTACCTGCGATTACGGGCGCGCTGAAATTCGGGTCGCTGGATATCAGCAGCTTCACGAAATCGGCGCAGGCGGAAACTGGGCGCGGTTTCATGGATGCCTACGCGGCGCAATCAGCGGGCTGGAGTAGGGAGAAGCTGGATTTGTCCGGATTACGCGCAGTGAATGCGGATGTCACCATCACCGCCGACAGGTTTAAAAATGATAAACTGGAAGTCAGCGATATCGCGCTGCATCCGCAGCTTTCCGGCGGCAATCTCAACCTCGCCATTAACAAAGCGTCGCTCTATGGCGGCACGGCGACAGGGACGATCAGTGCGGGTGCGGGGGGTAGTGTGGGGGCAAACCTCACTTTTGCGGGCATTCAGATTGAGCCGTTCCTCACGGCGCTTAAAGGCTCCTCGCGCCTACGCGGAACGACGGCGCTGTCGCTCAATGTGCGTGGTAGCGGTGCCAGCCAGTATGACATCGTTGCAAATCTGAATGGCAATGGCGTGATGAAAGTCACCGACGGCGCCATCAAAGGCGTTAACCTCGCCGAATTCTGGCGCGAGGCGCGCAAAGGCTTCCTGTTCGACAGCACGTCGAAATCCACCGATTTCTCTGAGCTTGGCGGTAGTTTTACCATCGTGAACGGTTTGCTGACTAACACCGATCTGGCGATGAAGTCGCCCTTCCTGCGTGTGAGCGGGCAGGGGACGGTGAACTTGCCGCCGCAGACGATCCATTACCGGCTGGTGCCCTCGGTGGTTGGCACCACGAAGGGGCAGGGCGGTAAGGATACAAGCGGTCTCGATATTCCGCTCGATATTACCGGACCGCTTGCCAATCCCAGCGTCACGCCGGATGTCAGCGGTATGATACAAAAGCAACTTGAGAATCCCGAAGCGCTGAAAGAAACTATCAAGGATGTGAAAGATGGCATTAAGGACATGAACAGCCCTGAGGATATCGGACGCGTACTGTTCGGCGGCGAGAAAAAGGCAGCGCCTGCTCCGGCCCCTGTTCCGGCGGCGAATACCGTGCCTGCTGTACAATCTGCTCCGCAGCCGGCAGCGCCAGAACCTTCGCAGGAAGAGCAGATCATCAAAGGTGTGGGCGACCTGATTAAGGGGTTTTAAGGATTGGTGATTCGTGATCCGATGCCCTCACCCAAAATCCGTCAAGGCGGATTTTGACCTCTCCCAAGGGAGAGGTAAGCAAGTGGCGTGACCTTGCCCCGCGGCAACCTCTCCCTTGGGAGAGGTCGAAATCGGCTAAAGCCGATTTCGGGTGAGGGCTTCTGCCGATCCTTCGCGGATCATGGATCATCTATTCATCGATCATCGTTTTACCGGCGCATCGCGCAGTTTACGCATGCGTTCGAGGGCGACTTCGTGCTTGGGATTGCCGCGCAACACGGCCTGCAGATCCTGCTTGGCGAGCGGTACGTCGCCCATAAGTTCGAACACGCGCGCGCGTTCGAGTAGCACCTCTTCGTTGATGGGGGAGAGGCTGACCGCATGGTCGAGATCCTGGACGGCATCTGTCAACTGTCCGTAATGACTGCGCAGGCGGGCGCGGTCGAGCAGCAGTTCGGCGGTAAGCTTGGCCTCGGTGGCGTTATCGCCAGTCATTGTCGCCATGTCATTGACCTGGTCGGAAAGAATCGCCGCCGCTGCGTCAGGCCGGTTGGCGTTGAGCCAGCCGCGTGCAGACTGCCGTGCCACGTAGGTGCGCAGGGTGATGTTCTCTTTCGCGATCAGGGTGCGTACGTCGGCCAGTACGGCGGCTGCCTCCTCGAAACGGTGCAGACCGTAGAGCGCCATCGCGCGGCAATGCTGGGCGGCAATACCCTGGTCGATTTTCAGCCATGCCTCGGCTTTCTGCAGCGCCATCAGTGGATTGTTCGAGGCCAGCGCGGTGCATTCCTTATAGGCGGGCGATTGCACGAAGCTCTCCGCCGCTACTGCCGCGTTAGGCAGGGCGAGGGCGAGTAGTATGATATGGGCTGGGGATAGTTTCATAAGCGGTTCATTTCTAACTATTAAGGCTAAGAAAAACCAGAGAATTTTTCTTCATTGGGACGATTGGCAACAAACTTGCTAAGAGAGTACGTAACACACGGATGAATCGAATGCCCGACGAGGTTCTATGAGACAACCCTTATGGTTGAAGCTGCTCTGCACGACAGCGCTGCTGGCGCCGCTGGCTGCGTGCGACGCTGTCAGCAAAGCGTCCGACCACGCAGCGGATAACTCGAAACGCGTTCTTCACGATGCGAGGGATCGTTGGAAAAACCTGTTCACCTACCATCCCAGAGAGGTAGCGCAGCCGCAGCTGCCACAGACACGTTACTGTTACCGCATGCAGGCGGATATCGTCTGCTACGACAATGCGCAGGCGGGCATTACGGCACCGATGGTCGGCTATCAGGATGGCGAGAATATCGCGTGGCATCAGCCCGGCGGTGGCTCAACTGGTTATAGCGGCGGCCCGGCGACAACGCGCTACCGGCCACCCAGTGCGCTGGTTGCCGTTGAGACGCCCACAGTGGAACCCGTCGATAAGATTGAAGTGAAACCGGTTGCTTCGCCGTTTAAGAAGCAGGTGAAGTAGTCTCCAGTCTCCAGTAAGAAAGCCCAAGCTTAACTACTCACTCCACGCTCGTGATGCGTGCTTCGGGCTTTTCATGCACCAGCGTATCGAACGACTCGCAGCCGCTGCAATGAAGCTGCCATTGCGTATGGTCGGTGCCGCAGCGCTGGCAAATCCAACCGATACCCGTTGGTGCTTCCATGGCGCGGGCGAGGGTGCGGTTGGCGGCGTCATCCCCATGCAGGCGCTTTTGTACCTCGGCCATGCGGGCGAGTACATCACGGCTTTCTTCCAGCGCCATGGCTTTCTCCAGCGCTGCTTCCGCTTCGCCGGGGCGGTTCAGCTTTAGCGCATGTTCGGCCTCGAGCTGATATTGCAGCGGCAGATGCTCGTCATGCAGGAACGCATTGAGTAGCCGTTTTTGCGTGCGCTCCGGCTCGCCTTCGAGCGTGGCCAGGATGGGCGCGATGAGCGTGGGGTCTGGCTTTTTTATCCATGCGTGACGTAATAATTTTCGCGCGGTGCGCGTCTCGCCATCGATACCCAGCAGTTCGGCATAAAGCGTCACGGCGGGCAGGAAATCCGGCGCGTAGCCTGTCGCGTGGCGCAGTGCGGTGAGTTTGGTGCGGGTTTCTTCCTTCGCTTTGGCCATCAGGAGGTAAGCGATGGCGGCGTAGCGATGGCGCTCCTCCTTCGAGAGGGGGGACTTGAATTTCCAGCCCTCGGTGAGTTCGAGCATATGGGCGAAATCACCCTGGCGGCTGTAAAGATCGATGAGGGTGAGGGCGAGCCAGCGGTCATTCGGTTCCTCCTTGCGCATCTCGATGGCGAGTTTCAGCGCTTGTGCCCACTCCTTGTCTTCGAGATGTTGTTCGATGAGCCTGCGGGTGGCGAGCTGGGCGGTGGCTTCATGTTTCATCAAGGCGCGTAGTTCCTTGCGTGCCGCTTCATGCTGACCTTGACGTTGCAGCAATTGCGCCGTGAGTAGCTGGGGTAATGGCTCACCCGGTAACGCATCAGCGGCTTTTTTTAGTGCGCGCTGCGCGGTTTTCTCATCGCCGAGTGCGAGTGCGGTGACGCCATGGGTGAGTTGGCGCAATCCGCGCGAGAGGGTGCGGAAACGGCGGCGTGCCCGCCTGCGTTCTGGCCAAGTGGTGATTTGCCAAACCATTAAAACCGTGAGAGCGATGGTAAGGCAAAGCAGGCCAATCAGTAAGCTGGCAACGGCGATATTCAGGGTGATTTCGTAGCCCAACCAGTCGATTTCAAGCTGGCCGGGATGTTCAAGCAGCCGGTTGCCCGCTGCTACCAACGGCACCAGCAGGATGAGAAAGAGGACAAAACGTGCCATGATTACTATATCGGCAGGAGTTTGTTTTGAAGCGTGATGAGCGCCTGCATCGCCTTGTCGCGCGCGGCAATGGTAGCCAACCAGCCTGCAAAGGGTGCGCGGGATTCTTCCGGCAATGCGTTGATGCTTTCGATGAGGGTGAGAATGGAAGTGTCTGCCGGCAAATCACGCAAGGAGGGGTCAGTAATAGCGCTGCGGCGTTTGATGGTCACGAGTCCGCCCAAACGGTTGTTGATTTTCTCAGCAGTGGGTGAACCGTTGGTGGCCAGCGGTGCCGCGCCTGCGGCGTTGAATCCAGCGCGAAGCGTAAGGTCGTTGGGGATGCCCGTCGTGGCGAAGAACCGTAAGGCAGCAAGCGCTTCTGCCTCATCCTTGAGGGCAGGCAGCTGCGCCAGTGTTTCCAGTTCGTCGCTATAGGGCACGCCGCGCGCCAATTTATTCTGCAGCAAGAAGATCAGACGCAGCGGTGCGGTATTGAGAGGAGCATCTGCAACAGGTTTGGCGGCCTCAAGCGCGCTCATACGCTCAGCGATGGCGGTAAGTTGAGCGCTGATATCCTGTAAAGCGGGATTGGGTATGCTTTCCGGTACGGCGAGAGGGTTTTGCGGTTGTGTGATGCTGGCCTTGAGTTCGGCAATCGCCTCATTCTGCGCTTTCAGTGCGGCGAGCACGGTTTCCGGCTGGCCTGCGTTGCGCATCGCGGTGATCTCCTTGTAGAGCTGCCACATTCCGCCGGCGACAATGACGAGTAGCACCAGCCAGCCCGCAAAGCCGAGGGCGGATGTTGAGCGATGGTGATGGTTGGGTTCAGTCATGCAGCCTCTATAGCCCGTTACGTGCCGGATGTAAAATCAGCAAACGCTTTCCTATAACGTGGTAAGTTTGCGCCGCGCCGCGTCCGCCAGCCAGGCCGAGCGGTTGCGTGTCACCGCATCGATGGCGCCCAGCAGATAATCATCAAGCAACACATTCACTCGAACTGATTTTATTTTTGTCGTCACCTCGACGGCAATGACGGCCTTATGCTTTTCCGCAAGGTCGGATTTCATCACCCGTTCAAGCGATGAGGGAACTGGGATCGCTTCGCCGTCTTCCCGCATGCCTTCGATGTGAAAAGTCAACGCTTCGCGTGCGAGCTTCTGTGCCTCATCAAGGCTGCTACCCACGGTCACACAACCCGGGAAATCTGGAAACGAAACGCCAAAGCCCGATTTCTTTTCTTTGTGAATTAGTCCCAAATAGACAGGCATGAATCCTCCTTAAAATTTTTCTCCAGCTTGTTTTTCTATCGACCGTAACGTTCCCTTCGGCATGTCTTTGCAGGGATGAACAACCGTGACACGACCCGGCTTGTTCGAGTGCTTGAACTGATGGTGGCTGCCCTTCGTAGCAGCCAGTTTCCAGCCTGCCCGTTCAAGCTTGCGAATAATATCCCTGCTATGCACATGTGTATTCATTACACATTATGATTCTGCCGTCAAGTAAATAGTGTGTAATAACTACACACTCTCATCTGGTTGGTTGCCTGCAAGAAGTTGCAGCATCGCGGTATTCGTGGGTGTGGCGGCCACTTTCAGGCTGCGCCAGGGCAATACGCCAGCGGCTTCAGCGACGGCGACGCTTAGGCAAAACGCGTGGATATGCTCCGTGCAAGCGGTGAGGTTTTCTTTGCCGAGTAACTCAGCAGCGAGTGTTGCACTGCGCGGTGAAAAGAATACGACACCGCTAATGTCGTCCTTTTGTATGGCGCGGATGAGTTCTGGCGCGAGTGAAGTTTCGGCGATGGCGTCGTAGGTGACAAGTGAACGCACAGCAATGTCGCGTGCGGCGAGCAGAGAGGGCAGGTCGATGCGCGTTTCTTCGCCAGAAAGATATAAAAGCTGAGCGCCGGATTTCACGATATAGGCGATGCGGGCGGCAAGCAGCATCGCATCCCCACCGCCTTCGATGATGTCGGAGAATCCAGCGCTGCGGGCGACGGCGGCGGTGGCTTTGCCTACACAATAGATAGGTAGGTTGCGCCAGTCGTCGCGCAGGTTGCCGGGGAGCGCGTGGCGGCTGGTGAGTATGATGCCTTCGGGTTTCGCGCCAAAATTGGCGACGGTGCGCGCCTGAATGCGCATCACGGGCGCGATGATGCACGGCATGCCAAGCATCTCAGCGAATGCGCTGCTGTCATCTTCGGGACGGGTGAGCCAGATTTTTTTCATCGTTCCTCGGGAGAGGTGAGGCGGATGGGTGCAGAAAAATTTTCATGTGTTGCCATATCGACCGGGCGATGCTTGACGGTTGGTGAGGCCGGGAATTTTCCCAGATAGTTATCACCTTTCCAGTTTTGTTTTGGGCGGATGGGGCGTGGTGCGAATCCGCCGCCGCAATTCGGGCAGACATTATGAAGGATTTTTGTACAGTTGGTGCAGAAGGTACATTCGAACGTGCAGATCATCGCCGCCGTCGATTCCGGTGGCAGTGGCGTGTTACAATGTTCGCAGGTCGGTCTAAGTTCCAGCATGGGCGACTCCGGGATTCACTAATATATCGCCAGCGACAGCGCGTAGTTCCTTGCCGAGCGCGACGCCGATCCGTTCGACATCCTTCGCATCGCCCGTGATGTCGCGCGCGTGGCGGATGGTGCCGTCGAGTGATAATACTTCACCACGCAGGGTGAGTGTGTTGCCGTTTAATTGGGCGAGGCCGCCGATGGGGGTGCGGCAGGAACCATCGAGCTCGCGCAGCATTTCGCGCTCGGCGGCCACGCAGGTCATCGTATCGGCGTGGCTGATGGAGGCAAGCAGCACGCGCGTGTCCGCATCGTCTGCGCGGCATTCCATAGCAATGGCGCCTTGCCCCGCGGCGGGCAACATGACTTCCGTTTCAATCACATCGCGGATGGCGCTTTCTAGTCCCAGCCGTTCTAACCCGGCGACGGCAAGGAAGGTGGCCTCGGCGACTCCTTCCTCGATTTTGCGCAGGCGCGTTTCGACATTGCCGCGTAATGGAACAATTTTTACATCGGGGCGCAGGTGAAGCAATTGCGCGATGCGCCGTGCGGAGGAGGAGCCGACAGTGGCGTCTTTGGGCAGCAGTGAGAGTGAGTCATGGCGATTGCTAATCCAGGCATCGCGCACATCGGCGCGCTCGAGCATTCCGGCGATGAGTAGCCCGTCGGGTAGGACGCTCGGCATGTCTTTCATCGAATGGACGGCGAGGTCGATGCGCCCATCCAAAAGTGCGTCTTCCAGTTCTTTGGTGAACAGGCCCTTATAGCCCCAGTCGCTGAGGGTTTTATGGAGTTCGCGGTCGCCAGCGGTGGTCATCGGCACGGTTTGGATCATCCCGCGCAGCGACGGATGGGCGGATTCCAGCACTTCCGCTAGCTTTTGCGCTTGCGCACGTGCGAGTTTGCTGGCACGGGTGCCGATGCGTAGGGGCTTTTTCATTCGTATTGGCCTAGCCTATCACAAAGCAAAAGGAAACCGTCATGCTCGCATTTATTGCGAGCATCCAGATGGATCCTCGCGACGCGCGCGAGGATGACGAAGTGAGGGATATGACCATAGTTTTAGGCATTGAATCGAGTTGCGACGAGACGGCGGTAGCAATCGTGAATGATCGCCGTGAAGTTTTGTCGCAAGCGCTTGCCAGTCAGCACGCCGAGCACGCGGCCTATGGCGGTGTCGTGCCCGAAATCGCCGCGCGGGCCCATCTTGTCCAAATCGATGCTTTATATACACGCGCGCTCGCCGATGCGGGCCTGATGCTTGATGATGTCGATGCGATTGCGGTTACGGCGGGGCCGGGGCTTATCGGCGGTGTTATTGTCGGCGTCATGGTGGGAAAAGCATTGGCGGCGGCGGCGGATAAGCCGCTCATGGCGGTGAACCATCTCGAAGGTCACGCGCTTACCGTGCGGCTGACGCATGATGTGCAATTCCCCTATTTCCTGTTGCTGGTGTCGGGCGGCCATTGCCAGATGTTGATTGTGTATGGTGTCGGGAATTACGAGCAGATCGGCACCACGCGTGACGATGCGCTGGGCGAGGCCTTCGATAAATGCGCCAAACTTTTAGGCTTGCCCTATCCCGGCGGACCGGCGATCGAGGCGGCGGCGCTGAAAGGTAACCCGGCGCGCTATGATTTGCCGCGGCCGATGACGGGCACCGACCATTGCGATTTTTCTTTTTCAGGACTCAAAACGGCGGTGCGCTTGTTGGTGGTTTCCGAAGCCGAGCGTAACGGCGGGCTTTCCGAGCGCATCATCAACGATATTGCCGCTTCCTTCCAACAAGCGGTCGTCGATGTGCTGAAGGAACGGGTGACACGAGGATTGGCGAAAGCGTCGGCAATAAAACTTACTGCTTTGGCGATTGCCGGTGGTGTGGCGGCGAATCAGAAAATTGGCGGCGAGCTGAAATCGATTGCCGCCATACATCGACTGCCCCTCGTGGTAGCCCCGCCTGCATTATGCACTGACAACGCGGCGATGATCGCCTGGGCCGGGCTCGAGCGATTCAGACTAGGAAAAACTGATGCGCTTTCGTTTGAGCCAAAGGCGCGTTGGCCGCTTGCTTCTTAGCGCCTTCGGCGCGGGGGGCGAAGACGCCCCCGCTACCGCTCCCCCTCGTTCGCTTCGCTCCGGCTCGCTGCTGGCCGCAGCTACGCAACGTATCCATTCAACTTTGTCTTGTTGGATAGAATAAAAAGCATACAATATACAAAAATAAGAATGGTGTGAGTATGTCGAATCGACGTTTTATTTTACTGGCGGTGGCGATTTTCGCGGTGGGCGCGATGCCGTTCATGATTACCCAACCCTCGGCAGCGGCGAGCGCGGGATTGAGCCTCGGTTTCGCCGCGCCGCTTGACCATATCGCGGTCATCGTGTTGCTGCTGCTGTCGGGATTTGCCGCCGCGTTGCTGCCCAAGGATGGGTTGATGATGGTGCCGCTCGGATTCGCCATCATGATTATGGTGGGCGGAATGCTGATGCTACCGCTCGCGACATTTCCTTTTATTCGTTATTTCGTGCTCGGTGCGATTATCTGTATCGGGCTACTGGTCGGCATCACGCGCCATAAATTCACACTATTCATGTCACTCATCGTTGGCTCGCTGGGATTCCATCTTGGTGGGTTTTACCTGAGCCATGTGCCGCACACCGCGGCGCCGATGTATTACCTGCTTGGCATCCTGTTTTCGCTGACACTCATTTTTGCCATTTCAATCGCTTTCGGTGTGACGCTGTTCGGCGATCACGAGCAGTCGTGGGAAAAGTTCGCGCAGTCGAAGCGTCTGGCGTGGGTGCGGAAAGTGTTTACGTAAAAACCCTTAATTTGTCATTCCCGTGCAAGCGGGCATCTCCTTGAAGTGGGTCTCTGCTTGCGCAGGGATGACAAAGATTCAATCGATATCCTTACTCGGGGATGACAAGCTCACAGGCACTCCGCAAAACCTTCGGCGACTTTGAATAGCAGCCGCTCGTAATCGTTCTTCGCCCAGGCGATGATGGGGACTTCGTCGGATTCATAACCGCGCTCGGGGTTAAGGAGCACGATACGCGCGCCGGAATCCTCGGCGATGCGTTTGACCAGTGAGGTTTCCGATTCGCTGACTAGGCAGCGCACGGTGATGGATTCAGCGCCTTTCAATACCTCGTGCATCGATTGTGCCCCGATATATTCCGTCGGTTGCTGCGTAATGAATCCTGCCGCGTCGAGCCGGTAACGGTATAGGAAATACTGGTAGGAGGTGTGGTAGGTAAGGAAGGGAACAAATGGTTTGTTGCCAAAATGCGGGTTGGCTTTTTTTGTTTTCAGCATGGCGCGGATGGCGGGCGAAACCTCCGTGCGCAAATGGCGCGAGAGGCTGCGCGCATTACCCATCAGCGTATCCCGATAAAAGGGTGCATGCTTGCCGATGGCTACCGCAAGCTCTCCGGCGATTGCCGCCATACGATCCGGATCGAGCCACAGATGTGGGTCAGTCGTGTCTTTGACTTCTTTCTTCGGTTCTTGGTCATGCTCATCTTTTGGCTCGGGATGATGATTGTCCTGCTCCTCGTTCTTCTTCGCTGCAGTTTTACGCGCATCGAGCCACGGGTTTTGCTTTGGATAGGGCAGTGGTTCGGCACCTTTAAGCGCCATCAGTTCGATTACCACCGCGCCCTCTTTTTTCTTTTTCTCGATGAGGCCGTTGAGGTTCACACTCATCGCCTTCGACGGCATGATGATGATATCAGCCTCGGCCAGCGCGATGGCCTGCGACGGCGACAGCGCCGCATTATGCGGGTCCTGACTTGCCTTGACCAGACTTACCGATGTGGTGATGCCTTTTAGTATATCATCGATATAGGGTTTCAGTGGCTCAACCGTCACAACGACCTTAGGAGTGGGCATGTCCGCAAAGGTTGCTTGCGGAGTGACCAGCATTGACGCTATCAGGAGGCATGCAAAAAAACGACCCATCGACACAGCCACTACTTGAGGCGCGCGGCCTGTGCAAGTTTTACGGCAGGCATGAGATATTGCACGAGGTAACCCTTGCCATCCGCCCGCGCGAAATCGTGACGGTGGTGGGGCCAAACGGCGCGGGAAAAACCACGCTGCTTTCATGTTTAATCGGTTTGGTGATCCCGGATCGCGGTGAAGTTATCCGTGCGCCGGAATTACGCATCGGCTATATGCCGCAACATTTCCGTCCGCAGGCCAGTCTGCCGATGACGGCGCTCGGTTTCCTGCATCTCTATGCGCCAAACGCCGCGAAACGCATTGCTGATCTGGCGAAGGAACTGGATGTGGAAGAAGTATTGGATCGTTCGCTGACCGAACTGTCCGGTGGCGAGTTGCGGCGGGTATTACTCTTGCGCGCGTTGCTGCGTTCGCCGCAGCTACTGGTGCTGGATGAACCAACCCAAGGTGTGGATGTGGCGGGGCAGGGCGAATTATATCGCTTATTGAAACGTGTCAGCGACGAAATGAATCTCGCCGTGCTGATGGTGTCGCATGACCTATATGTGGTGATGGGCGAGACCGACCGGGTGATTTGCCTCAACCACCATATTTGCTGTGAGGGGACGCCGCAGCGCGTGGGCGAACATCCGTCGTTCAGCGAACTTTTTGGCGCGGACCTTGCGCGCCAGCTTGCCATGTATCACCACCATCATGATCACACCCACGGCGTGCATGAGGATCACTTTGAGCACACGCACGAGGGGCACGATCATGTGTGAGGCTCATGTTAGTGGGGCACGGTGGTGGGGTTCCTCCCCCCTTGAGGGGGGAGGTCAGGAGGAGGGCGATTGCGAAGCAAATTGCGGAGTAAGAGTTTATGGAAATGCTGCCGCCCTCTCCCTATCCCTCCCCCTCAAGGGGGAGGGAAGAGCAAGCGGCGTGTCTTCGCACCCAATGAACAGTTTGCGATCTTTTGCATGGAGGTCTCATGGATGAAATCCTCCTGCGGGCGTTGGTGGGTGGTGTGTTGCTGGCGGTGTCGCTGGGGCCGCTGGGCTCCTTCGTGGTCTGGCGGCATATGGCGTATTTCGGCGATACGATTGCCCATGCAGCGTTGCTCGGTGTCGCGCTGTCGTTGATTTCCGGATTCATCCCGATGACGCTGGCGATGTTCGCCGTCGCCCTTTTCATCGCGCTGACACTTTCCAAATTTTCTGCTGACAAACGATTCCACGCCGACACGCTGCTTGGCATTCTTGCCCACGGCACGTTGGCGCTCGGTGTGCTACTGGTTGCGCTTACGCATAAAGTGCGCGTAGACCTTAATTCCTACCTATTCGGCGACATTCTCGCGATGTCATGGGGTGATGTGGTGTTCCTCGCCGGATTAACCGTGGTGACATTGCTGCTGTTGCGCATGAGCTGGCGGCCGCTGCTCATGGTCACCATCAGCCCCGCCATCGCCCATGTCGAGGGGGTGGATGTCAAACGCACGCAGCTGCTGCTCACCATGATGCTGGCGGCGATTATTGCGGTGTCGATTAAACTGGTTGGTGTGCTGCTCATCACCGCGCTGCTGATTATACCGGCTGCCGCCGCGCGCTACCTTGCCAAAACACCGCTGCAGATGGCCGTGCTCGCCAGCCTCATCGGCGCTATTTGCGTCAGCGGTGGATTATTCGCCGCGCTCAAACTCGACGCGCCGACCGGTCCGTTGATCGTCGTGCTCGCGAGTTTTGCGTTTGTCGTGCTGGGGTCGGTGACGCGCCTCAAGAATTAATTTGTCATCCCTGCGAAAGCAGGGATCTCCTTCTTTATAGTTTAAGGAGATTCCCGCTTTCGCGGGAATAACAAAATTAAAGTTAAGCCGCCTTCTTCATCGCTTCTCTGAAGCGCTTAAATCCTGCATCAAGATCGGCGATCAAGTCCTGCGGATTCTCCAAGCCGATATGCAGGCGGAGCATGGTGGTATCGGGGCTCCACTGAGTGGCGACGCGTTGGCGTGCAGGCTGGTAGGCGATGATGAGCGACTCGAACCCGCCCCAGCTATAACCCATGCCGAAATGTTCGAGATGGTCGAGCATCACTGATAATGCGTTGGGCAAAACCTTGCCTTTGAGGACGACGCCGAACAGGCCCGATGCGCCGGTCATATCGCGTTTCCACAGCGCGTGGCCCGGATCATCCGGCAAGGCGGGATACAGCACGCGCTCGACCTCGGGCTGTGTCTGCAGCCACTGCGCGACCTCGAGCGCATGCTTGCTGTGGCGTTTGAGGCGCACGGCGATGGTGCGTAATCCGCGCAGGGCGAGATACGCATTGTCGCCGCTCGATGATGGGCCAAGATGGCGATGCGCCATGCGCAGCCGCGCATAAAGCGGCTCTTTGCAGAGGATCACGCCCATCAGCAAGTCCGAATGCCCGCCGATATATTTCGTGGCGGAGTGGATCGATACATCCATGCCAAGGTCGAACGGCCGCTGCAGCAGCGGTGTCGCCCACGTGTTATCACCGACCACAATCGCGCCATGTTTGTGTGCAACCTTGGCGATGGCGGGGATGTCCTGCATTTCAAAGGTCAGCGATCCCGGCGATTCGCAGTAAACGACCTTGGTATTCTTCTTCATCAGCTTTTCGATGCCGGCGCCGATGGTCGGGTCATAATATTCGCAATCGATGCCGTAGCGTTGCAGTTCGCCGTCGATGAATCCGCGCGCCGAGCCATAAATAGAATCCGGGAACAGTACATGATCGCCGGTGCCGAGCAGGCCGAGCAGCGTGGTGGAGATGGCGGATAATCCGGTCGAGGTAATGAGCGCATGGTCGGCGCCTTCCAAGGCGGCGAGCGCCTCTTCAAGTCCGTCCGTGGTCGGCGAGCCGTAGCGCCCGTAGCCACGATGGTGGGTGGTGTCGCCTTCCTCATACGCCTTGAGCATGGCGTAGTCGGGGAAGATCACCGTTGAGGTGCGGTAGACCGGCGGGTTGACCGCGCCAAGGTCGCGCTTGGGGTCGCGCCCCAGTGAAACGAGCTGCGTGTCGAGCGCGGTGGTCAGGTGTTTTTTCTGGGTCATGGTTTTTCGTCAATAAGGCAAAGCGCTTGTCTACGCCAGTGCAATTTAGGTTCCAGATTTCAGCTCACCCTCACCCTGTCCCTCTCCCTCTCCCTCTCCCTCAGTGAGGGAGAGGGGACGCTAGAGGCGCGATCTCGAACACCCTCTCCCGCTTGCGGAAGAGGGTGGGGTGAGGGTGTCGTGCGAAGCACAACTTAAAACCACTTAAACCTAGAACCTATATTAAGAGCCATTGCAACCTATGGGCGAGCGCACTAAACCCCTAGCTGCATGTATCCGTTGGGTTCATGTTCACACCACTTGAAGTATCCGCCTGATACTGTCGCGCTATTGCTGCTGTATGGCGGGGCTGGATTTTTGCGGATGTGTTCGTTAGAACGGGACAATGTCAAAAAAACACCATTATCCGGATGTCGAACCCAACCCGGACTTTGCTGCACTCGAAGAAACCATCCTGAAATTCTGGGCCGGTGCGCGTGCGTTCGAGAAATCGGTCGAGCAGCGGCCTGCTGCCGGTAATAGTTATGTATTTTACGATGGCCCACCCTTCGCCAACGGCCTGCCGCATTACGGCCACTTGCTTACGGGATACGTAAAGGACGCCATCGCCCGATATCAAACGATGTGTGGCAAGCGGGTCGAGCGCCGCTTCGGCTGGGATTGCCACGGGCTGCCTGCCGAAATGGCGGCGGAAAAAGAACTCGGTATCAGCGGCAGGGCTGCGATCCAGAAATACGGTATTGGTAAATTCAACGAGCATTGCCGGACCTCGGTCATGAAATATGTCGAGGACTGGCGTTATTATGTCACGCGTCAGGGCCGCTGGGTCGATTTCGACAACGACTATAAGACAATGGACACCGACTACATGGAGTCTGTGCTCTGGGCGTTCAAACAGCTTTACGACAAGGGCCTCGTCTACGAATCCATGCGCGTGATGCCCTATTCATGGGCGGCGGAAACGCCCGTCTCCAATTTCGAAACCCGCATCGACAACGCCACCCGCGAGCGCGAAGACAAAGCGGCGACCGTGGCTTTTAAATTAAAAAACGTACCAACATTTATTAAAGAAAAATTTCCCGACGTAAAAACTTGCAAAATGTGGGCATGGACAACAACGCCGTGGACACTGCCATCTAATCTAGCCTTAGCGGTAAATCCTAAGCAAAAATATTTCTGCAATATTAAAAATGGTACTGATTGTTTTATTAGCAATCATATCGCGGGTGCAGGAATTGGAAAAACAACTCCAGAAGAACTGGGATTCCAAAATATTGTAATTGAAGGACGTGAGTTAATCGGCCTCACCTACGAACCGCTTTTCCCGTATTTTGTCGGCACAAAAAACGCCTTTCGCGTGCTGGATGGCGGCGAGTTCGTCACTGAAGGCGAGGGCACGGGCATTGTCCATATGGCGCCGGGCTTCGGCGAAACGGATCAACAAATCTGCGCGGAGAATGGCATTGAAGTTATCGTGCCGGTCGATGAAAAAGGCCGCTACACGAACGAGATATACGATTTAGGATTACCCCCCACCGACGCGCCCAAACGCGCGTCGACTCCCCCTCAGGGGGGGAGTACCCAAGCGGCACGGTCCACAGCATACGTCCAGAGCAGTGCAGTTGGTGTCGAAGGCGGTGCGTCTTGCTCCAGCTCCCACCCTGAGGGGGAGCCAAATCGCTCTTCGCGATTTGGTGGGGGGTACGAAGCCATCCTCACGCAATACGCACGAAAAATGCGTAAGGAACCCACGCCATGGGAACAGAAACTGTGGGCCAAACTTAAAGACGAGCAAATCGGTGGATATAAATTTCGCAGGCAGCAGCCCATAGGTTCCTATATCGCTGATTTCTATAATGCCGACAAAATGCTGATTGTTGAAGTGGACGGCAGCCAGCATGCCGACAGCGTAGCTGACCAAGCGCGCGATGAGGCGTTACGCGAGCTTGGCTATCAGGTCGTTCGCGTTTGGAACAACGAGATTATCGATAATCTCGACGGCGTGTGTGAGCATATTCTAGAGGCATTAAAGAATACCCCCCACCGGCGCACCCAAGAGTGCGCCGACTCCCCCTCAGGGGGGGAGTGGCCCCCGTTGCGGCTTCGTGGGCTCAACGTCATCGCTGAAACAAGAATCGAAGACTCTGACTTGGCTGGGATGGATCCTAGAAAGGTCGATAAGTACAAAGAGCATGTAAAAAGTTTTGGACTCGCCAATATGCGAATCTTGAAGTGGCTTGATGACAGCAAAAAACTGGTACAGCAGGAGGTCATCACTCACAACTATCCGCATTGCTGGCGCACGGACACGCCGCTTATCTACCGCGCGATGAGTAGCTGGTATGTCGCGGTGACGAAAATCAAAGACAAAATGGCGGAGAATAATCAAGGCATCGACTGGATCCCCGACCATGTGCGCGACGGGCAAATGGGCAAGGGGATCGAGTCGGCGCCGGATTGGTCGATCTCGCGCAATCGTTTCTGGGGTACGCCAATTCCGATTTGGAAAAGCCCGTCGGGTAAACTCATCGTGCCCGGATCGATTGCGGAAATCGAAAAACTGAGCGGCCAGAAGGTCAAGGATTTGCACCGCCCCCATATCGACGAAATCACCATTAAAAAAGACGGTGAGGCATATACGCGCATTGAGGATGTGTTCGATTGCTGGTTCGAGTCCGGCTCGATGCCCTACGCGCAATTGCATTATCCGTTCGAGAATAAAGAAAAGTTCGAAGCGAATTTCCCGGCGGATTTCATCACCGAATATATCGCGCAGACGCGCGGATGGTTTTACACGTTGCAGGTTCTGTCCGCCGCCTTGTTCGACTGCGCGCCGTTCAAACATGTCATTTGTCATGGTGTGGTGATTGACGAGGAAACCGGGCTGAAATATTCCAAGCGCCTCAAGAATTACAAGGACCCCAAAGAGGTGATGGAGGAATTTGGCGCGGATGCATTGCGCTGGATGATGCTGGCATCGCCCGTCATGCGCGGCGCGGATTTGGCGGTCGACCCCGATGGAAAATTCATCCGCGATGTAGTGCGCCTCAACATCAAGCCCATCTGGAACGCGTATAACTTTTTTACGCTCTATGCCAATGCGGATGAGGTGCAGGCAAAACCCATCACTACCTCCGAACACATCCTCGACCGCTACATCCTCGCCAAATGCAAGGCGGCGACCGAGCAAGTGAAGCAATCGCTCGACGCGTATGACACGCCAGGTGCGACCGACGCCATCACCGGATTTTTTGAGATTTTAAACAACTGGTACATCCGCCGTTCGCGCCCGCGCTTCTGGGCGGAGGTGGTCGATGCCGATAAACAAGCCGCCTACGACACGCTCTACACCGTGCTCACCATCATGGTGAAGGCTGCAGCACCGCTGCTGCCGTTCGTTGCGGAAGCAGTTTATCGTGGCCTAAACGGCGGCAAGGATTCCGTCCACTGGCAGGATTTCCCGGATGTCTCGGGGATTGCTAGTGGTGATGAAAGAGTATCCTTTTCGGATTTGAATGCTTCTTACAAAGACATTCCAATGAAAAGGTTGATTGCAGGAATGGATAGAGCCCGAGATATTTGCTCCGTAGCTTTGTCGATTCGTAGTGCAAGAAACATAAGAGCAAGACAACCACTTGGTCGACTGACAATTTATCAAGAGGCAGGAGAAAATCCACTATTTGCATCTGCATTTATTGCCATCATTAAGGATGAAGTGAATGTAAAGAATCTTGTTATCGCCGAAAAAGATTTGAAAGATACAGCGACGTATATTTTAAAAATTAATTCGCAAATTCTCGGCAAACGATTACCTGAAAAAATGAAACAAATTCTTCCTGCATCAAAAAAAGGTGAGTGGAAGCGGTTGCCAGATGGCGGAATAGAAATCGCTGGCGAAGTGCTGTCGGATGATGAGTACATCATCAATTTGCAGCCCAAGCCTGAATACCAAGAGTCTGCATCGCCGCTTTCCACGAACGATGCAATCGTGGTGCTGGATTTGAATATCACCCCCGAACTCGAAGCCGAAGGCCGGGCGCGGGACTTGGTGCGCATGGTGCAGCAGGCGCGCAAGGATTCCGGGTTCGATGTGTCGGATCGCATCACCCTCGCGCTCGATGTGCCGGCCGCGTTCCAGCAGGCCATCGCCGCCCATGGCGATTACATCAAGGAGCAAACGCTTGCCGTGTCGATTGCGTCAGGCAAATCGACGTTGGATAAACAAGTCACTCAGGAGCTGGATGGCGAGACCTTCACCATC
>JANNSK010000088.1:0-1883 GCA_031402515.1 Alphaproteobacteria bacterium
GGGAGGGGACGATTGAAGTCGCCCTTATCAGCGGGCCGTTCAAGAGTCTTTATAACCACTGGCATTTCGAGTCGCATGAAGGCGGCACCACCATCCATTTCGCGGTGGAGTTCGAATTCCGCTCCAAAATTTTAGAGAAACTCATTGGCGGCGTGTTCACTCGCGCCACCCTGAAAATGGGCGCCGCCTTCAGCGCGCGGGCGGATGTACTTTATAAGGCTTGAGTAGTTTCTACTTGCTATATACCCTATGTGGGTATATACAGAGAATATGTGTACTTTTTTGTATCGCTATTTCCTTATTGCTGTAGCGACCTGCCTGCCGATGGCGGCTTTGGCGCGGCCTGTATCGTTTGCTGATAGCTGGATGCTCATGACGATGAATGACCACAGCGAATACGCGCTGCAAGCTATGTATTCGCCTGCTGCGCAGTATGCGGTGGGCGCACAAACCGAATATCTGCGCGACGAAGAGACCTGGATCCATTCGGCGACGTATAATCGCCTGCTGCATCGCTGGAATATGCCAGGCTCGCAAGCGAATCTGTTTTTATTGTCCGGCCTCGGTGTGGCGGATGACCATGATGATGTTGGTGCTGCGGCGTTTGCCGGTATCGAGGCGGATTGGGAAGACCGCCGCTATTATGTGCTGTACCAGAATCGCGTCATCGGCTCGGATGTGGTTGAGGAATCTTTCTCGCAAAAAGCCCGCGTGGGTATCGCACCCTATATCGGCGGATACGATGATGTGCATACCTGGCTCATGCTGCAAGTCGATCATCACCCTGAAGCCGATGATGAAATCGTCGTCACCCCGTTCGTGCGCATGTTCAATACGACGGTGCTGGGCGAACTTGGCGTCAGCGACCAGGGCGATGTTCTGTTTAATTTCACCTATCAAATGTAAGGAGTTTTTATGCGTTCACCCTTGATGATTGCCACGATGATCGCCCTATTGGCCACACCAGCAGCGGCGGAAACCATACATATCGGCCTTAACGGGTTGGTATGCGCCTTCTGCGCCGTCGGCGTTGAAAAAAGTTTTATGAAAGAGGCGGCGACGGAAAGTGTGAAAGTCGATCTCGACAAGAAGCTGGCGACCGTTATGACTAAAAAAGACCAAACACTCGATGACGCCGCCATTACCCGCATTATTAACGATGCGGGCTACCAACTCACCACCATTCATCGCGAGAAATAGAATGAATCGTCGGCATATAGGATTTCATAGCCTCACGCTGTTTTCATCTTTCGGCACGCTGTTCTGCTGCGCTCTGCCTGCGTTATTCGTAGCGTTGGGTGCGGGCGCGGCGCTGGCTGGTGTAGTAACAAACTTTCCTCAGCTGATATGGATATCGGAACATAAAATTGGCCTGTTTATTTTTGCGGGCATGATGCTTACCACCTCGGGCATCTTGCGTTATCGCAGCCGAAACGCCCCCTGCCCTGTCGATCCCCTCAAGGCCATGGCTTGCAGTAAGCTGAGAAAAACCAGTGGTGTCATTTACGGCGTATCGCTGGCGATTTATGCTACCGGATTATTCTTCGCCTTTATCGCCCCAACCTTAATGAGGAGTGTTTGAACATGAAAAAAACCGACCAATGCGGGCATTGCGAGACCGACGAGCATCCCGACCACAGTGACAAGCTGCCACGGCTGAACCGCATCAAGGGTCAGGTGGAAGGCATCCGGAAAATGATCGGCGACCGGCGCTACTGTCCGGATATTCTGATACAGATGAAAGCAATACGCGCCGCGTTGTTTTCCATTGAAGGCCAGATACTGGAGCGCCATCTCGATGGCTGTGTGCGCGATGCCTTCACCACCGGTTCGCAGACGGAGAAAGAAAAAAAGATCGCGGAGCTACGCGAGCTTTACCGCCG
>JANNSK010000089.1:0-10277 GCA_031402515.1 Alphaproteobacteria bacterium
AGTGGAAATTTCTGGCGCAAACCTGCGATTTCTGCTATGGATACAAAAAATATAGACGCTCGCACGTCACGATGGTGGGACATAAATATGGCATTACCGAGAAAATATCGGGTTGCACTTGTTGGTGCCAGCGAAACAGCCATTGTTGCTGACGAATTGCAGAGCGCCTTTTTACGACATGACTACGATGTAGAGATTCTGAACCGCGCAATCAGCGGCACCACGATAGCCGAATACTGGAATCCTTCACTCCGTCACATAGCGATGCAACGCTGGCAGCCCATCAGCGAGCGGGAGCTGGCACAATCCGATATGATATGGATGTGCTATGGCAGTAATGACCTGCTGAGCAAGCCCGGCAAGCAGACCATTGCTATGGTCGAAGCAGAAACCAATAAAATGCTCGACCGCTGCAAGGAAGCGGGCACGCCTGTCGTGCTTGTCGGCATAACGGAAGCGGGCCTCAACAATCTTAAGAAAACCGGAAATTTTCCACCCGGTTACGGCGCGGCAGTCGAGGCGATGCACGAACGCTTGAGTCATCACCCTGCCGTCGTGAAATTTTATCGCTCCATGTATGACGGACTGAATGCGGACATGTTCCTAGCCAAAGATATGGATAAGCCGATCACCGCCACGAATCCCTTAGAAAGGGCGCACCAATGGCTAAAGAATACGGGGGCGAGCAACCTGACAGAAGTAGCGCTCGCTGATGCGGATCACACGAAAAAGCGCCGTGGCGTGCACCCCAACCAAGAGGCCCAGAACATCTTGGCCGAACGTTTCTCGCGCTTTATCGAACCGGTAATCGATGGATTGGCTAAATGCCAGTATTCACCGGAAGGCGCTTATCCGCCGACACCCAGCTGCATGATCGCCGCTCTGAAGCAGCAGCGCCAATACGGCGGCCGTTAGACTACTTACTCTCCACCTTCACCGGCACAAAGAGCGTCACGTTGCGGCGCTGGATGGTGAGCAGCGCATGGTCGCGTTTGGCTTTGCGCGCGGACTCAATTCCTGACTTCAGTGCCTTGACGGAGTCGACCGGCTGCTGACCCACTTCGAGGATTAAATCCCCGGGCTGAATGCCGCGCTTGGCCGCCTCACTGGCGGGATCGATATCGGCGACGAACAGGCCACGCGCATCCTGCGGCAACCGTACCCGCGCCGTCAGCGCGGGCGTGACCGGCAGCAAGTTCATGCCAAGCACCGTATCACGGGCGGCGAGCGATGTGGTATCATCCACTTCCCCATTCTCCTCGCCCATCACGGCGCGCTGTTGTTTTTCGGAAGGTAGCTCACCCAATTTCACCGTGTAGCGGGATTCCTTGCCCTTGCGCCAGACCACGATGTCCACTTTTTTTCCGATGGGCGCCTCAGCAACAAGGCGCGGCAGGCTATCGCGCTGCTTCACATCATGGCCGTTAAATTTTACAATTACGTCACCAGGCAGGATGCCGGAACCGGTGGCGGGACCGGCAACATCGAGCACCAATGCGCCGCGCGCCGCACCTAGCCCCAGCGCGTCGGCGATTTCTTCCGTTACATCCTGAATTTTTACACCGAGCCATGCGCGCTGCACCTTGCCGTGATCCCGCAACTGGTCGATCACCGGCTTGGCGAGCGACGTCGGCACAGCGAACCCGATGCCGATATTACCACCGGTCGGCGAGAAAATGGCGGCGTTGATACCCACTACTTCGCCCTTTGCATTGAACAGCGGACCGCCCGAATTGCCGCGATTGATCGCCGCATCGGTCTGGATGAAATCATCGAAGGGGCCCGCATGGATATTGCGTCCACGCGCCGAGACGATACCGGCCGATACCGAACCACCAAGGCCAAACGGGTTACCAACCGCGATCACCCAATCACCCACTTTGAGCGCATCCGAATCACCGAATCTTACCGCGACAAGTTTTTTGGTGGGTTTGATTTTGAGCAGCGCGAGATCTGTTTTCGCGTCCGAACCGATGAGCTTGGCAGGCAGGCGCGTATCATCAGAAAAAATCACGGTGATATCTTTGGCATTCTGAATCACATGGTTGTTGGTGACGACATAACCATCCGTATCGATGACAAAACCGGAACCGAGCGAAGTGACTTCACGTTCGGCACCGCCGCCACCTTGCATCTGGTTGCCGAAACGCTCGTTGAACTGGCGGAACAGTTCCTTGAATTGCGGGTCGACCGGCATGCCGCCAAAATCGAACGCCATCGCACCATTCGGCCCGGCCACTTTCTGCGTGGTCGAAATATTCACCACCGCCGGCATGATGGGCTCAACGACCGAACTGAACGAATCGGGAAGGCTAGCCTCGGCGGCAGTGGCCACAAGAAAGCTGGCGATGAGCGGGAGAATAAAACGGTACATATTAGGTTTCCAGATTTCGGGTTTCAGGAAAAGTCGGGCTGAGATTTAGGTAACGTTATATCTGTTGTAAAGCCCTCGGCCGGAACCCGGAAGTCCCTACGGGTTCATTTCTTTCAAAAACGAACTTTCCGGCGAGATGACCACAGTGGTATCGTCCTTGGAGATAGTTTTCCGATAGGCCTGCATCGACCGGTAAAACCTGAAGAAATCAGGGTCATGGCTGAAGGCGTCGGCATAGATCTTGGCCGCCTGCCCGTCCCCTTCGCCGCGAATCATTTCCGATTGTTTGCGCGCGGTGGCCAGTAATTCGGTGCGCTCACGGTCGGCCCCGGCGCGAGTTTCAAGCGCCTCCTGCTCACCTTCGGCGCGGAAACGCTGGGCTTCCTTGGTGAAGTTCTTGCGCATGCGCTCGTAGGTCGATTGCGAAATATCCGGTGGCAGGTCGGCGCGCATGATGCGCACATCGATAATCTCGATGCCGAATCCAGCGCCGCGCGCGCTCGTTTGCTTTTGTGCGGCAGTGGCATCGGTGGCGAGCGTCGCACTCAATGTCTGCGCGCTCACGCCCGCCTTGAGCTGCTGCATGATATCGATACGGTTGGCGGACAAGAGGTCATTGAGCGAATGGCCGGCAAGCACGCGCCGCATGGTCGAAACCACGATGCTGTTCAGGCGGCTGTTGAGATTCTCCTCAGTTTTCACCGCCTGGAAAAACTTGGTGGGATTGGTGATGCGGTAACGCACGAAGGCGTCGATGACGACACGTTCGTCAATGCCCGCCTCAACATCGCGCGTAATAAACTCGGCGGACTGCGACTGGAAACCAAGGATTCGCTTGTCAAAATAAATCACGTTCTGGATGAAAGGCAGCCGCGCTTTAAGGCCGGGCGACGTGACCACTTTCACGATCTCACCGAATTGCACGACCAGCGCCTGCTGCGTTTGCGGCACAATGAAGAATACATTGGCAACAAGTACCAGCAGCACCAGCAGGATCAGGCCGAATTTAATGAGTGAACTTGGCATGGCTACTGTCCTCCCGTTGTCGGCGTTGCGGGAGCAGGAACGGGACGCTGCGGCATCATCAGCGGAAAGACTGGCGTTGCGCCGCCCTGGCCACGCTCGACAATCACCTTGGGCATGCCTTTTAAAATCTCTTCCATCGTCTCGAGATACATACGGCGCTTGGTGACATCCTTGGCGTCTTTATACTGCGTGTAGATTTGCATGAAGCGCGACGCATCACCCTCGGCATTCGATACGACCTGCGATTTGTAGGCTTCGGCCTCCTGAATCAATTGCGAGGCGGCCCCTTTCGCCCGTGGAATGATATCGTTGCGATAGCCTTCCGCCACCGACTCGGCAGTTTGCTTATCCTGCTCGGCGCGCTTGACGTCCTGAAACTCGTCGATGACAGGTTGCGGTACATCGGGCCGGCTTAAATTCACCGCGATAACCTCGATCCCAGCCTTATAGGAGTCGAGCACCTGTTGCATGATTTGTTTGGTATCCTCGGCAATTTTCGACTGGGCGGTGGTGAGCACGTCGGCTAGTTTATTGCGACCGATCACCTCGCGCATGGCCGATTCGGCGACCACATGGATCGACGCCACCGGGTCGCGCAGGTTAAACAAATAATGTTCGGGCGCTGAGGAGTCGATCTTCCACTGCACCTCAAACCCGATATCGACAATGTTGCGGTCGCCGGTCAGCATCAAACCTTCGCGATTCTGCGGGGCTGCGTTACTGGCAATACTACGCTTGCGGATCGTGGGATTGTCGAACGCAGGCGCCCGATCACCGATTTCCACTTTATTGACGGAAGTGACCGAGGGAATAATCACCTGCTCGACCGGGTAGGGCAGGTGGTAGTTAAGGCCGGGCGTCGTCGTGCGCGCATATTGGCCGAAGCGCAATACCACGCCCAACTCATCCGAATTCACGCGGTAAATACCCGAGGCCAGCCAAACGGTCGCCGCAGCGGCGATGATGAGCGTGACCAGCCTGCCCTCGTTGCCGCCATTGCCGCCGAATATGTGTTCGAGGTGATCCTGCAACTTCCGGGCGGCTTTTTCGAAGTCGAACCCCTCGGGCTTTTTATCGGGCGGAACACCGCCGCCACCGCCGCTCGGTCGATGTCCGCCGGTATCTCCCTTACGTCCCCATGGGCTATTCGCCATACTTCCCTTTCGCGGCAATGCGGACTACATATAGAGGCAACGCAACCATGCTTCAAGTCATAGAAATGAATTCTCCCGAACAATCGGCAGCACGCACGCAAGCGCAATGGAACCGCGAACCGCTGCCGCATGTCAAGCGCGTGATTGCCGTGGCTTCCGGCAAAGGCGGCGTGGGAAAGTCGACCGTCGCCGTCAGCCTTGCTTTTGCACTGAAAGCACAGAGGCTATCCGTCGGTATTCTCGATGCGGATATTTACGGCCCCTCAATCCCGCGCATGCTGGGACTCGACATCCGCCTGCAGCCGGAAATTAAAGACAACAAGATGATCCCTCCCGTCAGTCACGGCATTAAAGCGATGTCAATGGCGCTGATCACCGGCTCGCAAGCCGCCATTATGCGTGGGCCGATGGTGACGAAATCGCTGCAGCAATTGCTACGCTCCACCGCCTGGGCGAGCGAGTCGCAACCGATGGATATATTGCTGGTCGATATGCCGCCGGGCACGGGCGATGTGCATCTAAGCATGGTGCAGCAGGTGCCGCTTGATGGCGCTATCATCGTTACCACGCCGCAGCAAGTGGCGATGATCGATGCCGATAAGGCGGCGCAGATGTTCACCAAAGTGAATGTGAAGATTCTGGGTGTCATCGAGAATATGAGTTATTTCATCGACCCCACAGGCGCGCGCCATACATTGTTTGGTGAGGGTGGCGGCAAAGAACTTGCGGAAAAATATGCGGCACCATTTTTGGGGTCACTACCACTCGACCCTAGCTTAGGAATTTGCGCCGATAAAGGCGAGGCCTATCACGGCGTCGCCACCGCCGACTTCGCCGCGATGGCGGCGACAATCGCTTCATCATTGCGGGCGTAACAAAGCAATCCAGACTCCGTCATCCTCGGGTTTATCCCGAGAATCCATCTCTGAGTTGGATCCTCGCAACAAGTGCGAGGATGACGGCTTTGTTCTGCTTTGCCGGGATGGCACACCGCATTGCCGCCTTATAGGCCGTGTGAAAACATCATCAGTTGCCGGCTTGCCTGTTCGCGTTCGGCACGCGCATTGGCATCGACATCCGGATTGCTGATGACGACTTGTCGGTTGGTAGGCCAATATTGCACCGCATTGGCTTGCGGCTGTACGGAGCGCGGCTCATAGGCCACGACTTCGTAACGCTGCGTAGGCGCCAGCGGCTGCAACCGCACCGCATAGGGCGCTTCTTGTGTGTATCCGTAACTCGACCAGACCGACAAACCAAAGAGTGTGGACAGGATGATTTCACGTTTCATTGTTACCTCCATCGTGGTGACGACGGGGGCTGTATGGGCCTGCTTGTACAGAAAATCCATCGCCAGTTTTGCATGGCGGCTATGCGTTACCACGCGACAAAGAACGATACGATTTTCTGCTTAAAATTCCGCCGCTAACGCTGCCTAAATTTGTGGCATTCGCACCGTGCAATATGGCTATGCGCGCTACTCGGACTTCAACGCGGCTTCAAACTCCGCCCATTCGCGTTTGGTCAGGCCGGAAGTTTCCTGTGTCACCTTCTCGCCAGCGAGCATACGTTTTAATACCGCCATCCCGGAACGCGAGAAACGCGCGCCATGCAGCCGGTGCTCCTCGAACGCCTCAAAGGCAAACGGCACCCATGCTTCAAGGATTTTAATCATCTCATCGGCATAGACGCGGATTTCGTATTGCGCATGCGGGTCGGCGCGCAGCATGAGGAAGTGCATGAGATTATGCAGATCGATTTTCCAATACCATTGCGTGTAGTAGTTTAACGTCAGGTTCATGCGCGCCAGCTCGCGGGCAATGCCGGACTTCTCCATATCGAGCACGTTGCCTTCAGCATCGCAATTCATCAGCTCTTCATAATGCGCGTAGGTGCGCTCGGAATCCTCTTTTAAAATCTCGAGCACCCGCGCCGCTTCCGTGCCCGTCAGCACCGCGTCGCCACGGCCCTGGTTGTTCTGCTTCGATTGCGGATTGAGGTGCGCGGCGTCGGGAATATAAAACTCTTTATCGAGGATGGAATATCGCGCGCTGTATTCGTTCACGTTGGCGGTGCGGTGGCGAATCCACTGGCGCGCCACGAAAATCGGCAGCTTGATATGGAACTTGATCTCGCACATTTCAAATGGCGTCGAATGCCAGTGGCGCATCAGGTAGTTGATGAGGCCGCGATCCTGGTTCACCTGTTTGGTGCCTTTGCCGTACGACACGCGCGCCGCCTGCACGATGGCCGCATCGTCGCCCATGTAATCGATGACGCGGATGAAGCCGTGATCGAGCACCTTAATGGGCTCGTACAATAATTGCTCGAGCGCCGGCGACGTCGCCCGTCGCGTTTGAAACAGCTCTGTATCCGCATCGGAAACATCGCTGACGTTTTTCTCAGGCGTTTCTTTTTTTGCCATTGCTTGCACCATATCGTCCATCCTTTTTCCGTCATGCCGGGCTCGACCCGGCATCCATCACTTAACAAAACAACCGCCTCTCAAACGGCAAGGCAGTAGTATTAGAAAAAGATGGATTCCGGCTCAAGGCCGGAATGACGGAGCAAGCGTAGCCCAGCGCACCCATGCCGGGCAAGCCCGCGCTGCGACTTATTCAGAGTGATTAGGCGGGCCGTCTCTACCACTGATATTTGTCATTCCCGCGCAAGCGGGAATCTCCTTCAAGGAGATCCCTGCTTACGCAGGGATGACAAAGGTTAAATTGGGAGCCGCGCTAGGCGTGGTAGACGGTGGTATCGAGCTGAGCGCCGGGCACAGAACCCTTCGGATCGCCGTGGGTTACATTGTCTGTAGGCAGCATTGTGGCGCCGATGGCAACCTTGGCGTTACGCATACCGACCGCCGCCGTTTTGACCCCATCGATGGAGGCGAATTTATTCTCGGCCTTCTGCCCGGCGAGTTTTTCCGTGTTGATGGCGATGTCGGGTTGCTTGGCTGCCGCCGTCTTCTGCGGTGCGGGCGCAGCCTTGGCGGCCTGTTTGGGTTGGGGAACGGGCGCGTCATCACCACCAGCAACCATTTCACCGACCGTTTTGCCGGTGAGTGCCTTGGTAAGAGATTCGGGGAAATAGTTTCGAATATCTTCCTTGCTTATTGCATCGGCACCGTTATGCAGTGCCTCAACCCCGCCAGCGGTAACAAATCCACCAAGACCTGACGCAATATAAGCTATCTGCAGTGCTGCAAGGAGTTCGAACTTTTCCGGACTCATTTTTTTCAAAACATAAAAGTCGTGCTTGAGTTGTTCGAGGCAGCTTAACTGTTGGCCATTAACCGGCGCAGCTTTTGCGTCAGGAACACCATAAATAATCTCCCAGCCCATCACGCCCGCTGCCACGCCGGGAATCATATGGCCCACTCCTTTGAGCGTTAGCGTCGCACCCTTAAGCGCTTTAGCACTAAGCAAAAGCGGCACGCCTTCACCTATCCGCGATACACCGTGACTGGTTTGCTCCAATAACCATCCGAAAGCGCCGCCAATTTTACGACCAACGATACGTGGCGAATGATATATGTGACTCCAAAATCCCTTGGCAAGATCTTCTGAGGCGTGCGCCACACGTGGACTTAAAGCCGCTGTGCTTCTGACAGCCTTCGGTTTCATGTCATCCACACGCGCTTCCGCTTTGGCGACTTTATTTTCTGCGGATGTGACCCTGTTTTCGGCTTTGACAGTATCTGCACCGGGTTCGCCGCGCGCTTTTTCTAAGCCGGCCTTAGCAACGTCAAGCTCAGACTGAGCAGTCTTCAATGCTACTTCAGCTTTGCCAAGACGTTTAGCCGGGCCACTCTTTGGCCCATATTGATGACGGACAACACCTTCCGCAGCGCCTTCTAATACTTTGGCACCTGCGACGACAGTGACGCCAACACCTACCGCGCCGGCGATAGTTTTCTCGACCAGGGTATCGCCGGGAATTTTGTCGACAATCGGCTGCACATTGCGTGAAACCCAATCACCGGTTTTTACCGTCGTTCCTTTCTGCAGATCAACCGCAATATCGTCGCCATTCGCTGCCTGCCCGGTACTCTTATCAGTAGTCGCCGCCTCGGGTACGCCGTTCTCCATCGAGATGCCGAAAAGCTCTTTCTGTTCTTTCAGTTTTTTAGCAACCACCGCGCCATCGCTATTGAACATCCTGCCCGCAGCCAGTTCGGCGAAGCGGTTATAATCGGCTGGTTTCAGGCCGGAGACATATTTGTTCGCATCTTCAAGCGCCTGCTCCCACGTGGTTTCTGTTTTTCCAAATGTGGTGATGTTCGCCCACGCGTACTGGACGCCAGCGATGAACCGGACCACCCATTCTTTCGGCAAATTTTGTGCGGCCCATTCCGCGCCGAAGTCTACAGCCGCACGGCCATACTGATAGGTAGTACCCCACGTCAATTGGGCGGGACCACCCATAAACGGAACATCCCACAACTGCAGCTGTTGGCGCTTCTGTAAAATATCGAGGCGCATGGCGGAAACCAGCGTGGCAAAAGCCTTGGCACTTTCCGGTGAAATCGGTTTGCCGCCGCCACTCAATAATTCTGAGCCGCCATCGATGACTGAGGAAAGAATATCGAGCGTGATACCGGGTCCTTCCACCAGACCGCTTATTGCGGAGCCAGCAGCGCCCAAGACAAACTCACTCACCGTCGCAGCGCCCTGAGCTACCCGTACCGGTTTTTTACCGAACACCATCATGAACGCATTTTCAACGCTGACACCGTTCTTGTCTAATTCTTCGAAGAGCGCTTTGGTTGCCGCATCGAAGCCTTCTTTGATTTTACCGTCTGGCCCGAGCGCGTTGGCATAATCGCGCACCAGCTGCATCGGGTCATTGATGCCATTCGCTTTCGCAACATCAACCACTTTTTGATAATTGATGATCACTTGTGCTAAATAATCCGCCTGCTTTTTATAGTCAGCGGGCAACTGATTGTAGATCACATCGGTTTGCTGCGGATTCGCGAAATCTTTGAGATTGTAATGCACGCCGTTGAAATCAAAGCTCGGGCCTGCCTTTTCGGCAGCTGGTGTGGTGGCGGTTGGTTTGCTTATCTCGACCATATGTTTGGCCTCCCTATAGCTTCAATATACCGCATTTACGTTACAGTTTGATGACGGTTTGATGAAATAATTGAGAAAGTTTGGGGATCGGGGATCAGGGGTCGGGGATTGGGAAGAATAGGTGTTTCTCCGACCCCTGAACTCCGAATCCCGACCCCTTGACCCCTTGCTACCACCCCCGAAATCCCCTATACTTAAAGGGTCTCGCAAGAGGCTATGGTGATAAACGCGACGTGGAATAGTCGGATTGGACCCGGGGGCAGAGCCCGGCACCTCCACAATGCCACTGATTTTCGGTGATATTGTGGGGGTGAATTAGCATCGACAACCGCAATAAAGACGTCGTTTTTGCCGGGGGTGATCTCCCCAGTTAGTCCGAAGCACCGCAAGGGGCGTGGACCGACAACTCGGATCACTTTACAAGTGCCAACGACAACGTTGCACATGTTGCTGCTAACGACAATGTCGTAGCGGCTCGTATGGCTGCTTAGGTAGCTTAACGAGTTCTAGTAGTAAACGCGGCCCGGGGGGAGCCGGGCAACAGAATCCCCCCACTTTTAAGTGATTAGAGTCGAGGGTGGAGAGTGGAGTAAAGGAGATTTTTTAAAAATAGAAGAACTTGAAGATTTAAATATAGAAGAA
>JANNSK010000090.1:0-39895 GCA_031402515.1 Alphaproteobacteria bacterium
CGCTACGGTTTCGCCATCTTTCAGATTGCCCATTTCGCTTTCGGCGATGCACTTTACTTTGACGTCGCGATAGGTCATGTCGCAGCCCTTGCAGAGCTGCGCGTAAGCGGGGGACACACCAAAACACACAGCCACGAGCATCGCTGCAATAAGCAGGAAGTAATGCGAGGAGTTACGGCTCAAGGCACTCGAAAAACGCATGCACCACACCGACTAAGGGTCTAAGCCCCGTGTTGTAACGATTGGGGTTTACAATAGCATAGCTCACGGTAAGCTGCACCAAGTTTATTAACTTTTAGTCAAATTGTCCCTAAATGAGTGCTGTGCCAAAACCAGAAATTAGCAAGGAACAGCAAGAAGTTGCTGAGCTAGTGCGCTCGGGCGCCTATTTCGACGAAGCGCGCGCATGGTATCAGGCACTCTTTATCGGGCCCATCTCGGAACGGACGTTTTTTCTCATTATTGCCATCTTGGCCGGTTTGGTGGGGATTGCTGGGATTGTCGCCGTCGTATCATTGTTACCCATCACCGAGCGTCCGGCGGTCATGGTGGCCAATGCGCGGCTCGACGAAACCGCACTCGACCTCATTCGCATGCGCAAGCAGTACGAGCCGGTCAATCCGGCGATGCGTAAATTCTATATCAAGCAGTATATCGAGCGGCGTGAAAGTTACGACGCGGTGCGTTACCCCAAGCATTACGCCTTCATCCATGCCCATTCGGACGATCCGACCTTCGCTGCCTATTCGGACACCTATAACCCGGAGAATCCGCAAAGCTTCCTCAATGTGCTCGGCGAGCGTGGCAGACGCTGGGCGGACGTACGTTCGGTGGAGGTCAACGAAGCAGTGGAACCCAAGGTGGCAACGGTGAGGTTTTCCACAGAAACCCTCGTAAATGAAATGAGCACCATTACGCAGTGGACGGCAGTGATCGGATTTTACTATAGTGACCTCGCCGTCACGCCGGTGGTCGATCCGGCGACCGGTGAATTAAGTACGCAAACACAAGAACCCGTATTCCAAGTGGTTAGTTATGTCCTCGCACCGGCAAATACAGCAGATTCGGCGCAGTAGCTTCGCCCTTCTCGCGTTGGGGATGGTATGGCTGCTCGTGCCCGTTCCCGCGCTGGCGTTGCAGGACGGGCGCCCCATTGCTACCGACAGCCGCATCCGCACCGTGCGTTATAGCGGCAACGAAGTGTACCAGTTCATCGGCCATTACGGCTATCAATCCACCATCGAGTTCGAGGCGGACGAGAAAATCCTCACGGTCTCCATCGGCGATTCCATCGCCTGGATGATCAATCCCTCCACCAACAGGCTGTTCCTCAAGCCTATCGAGCAGAACGCCCTCACCAATATGACGGTGATTACTGACAAGCGTAGCTATCTGTTTGAACTGCATGCCGAGGAAACGCAGGATATCCGCGATCCTAACATGGTGTTCGTGTTGCGCTTTGTCTATCCGGGGGCGGATGGCGAAGCGGTGCAATTCACCCAGTTCGAGCAGGCGCCTGATTTCGAGAACCATCCTGAAAAATTTAACTTCGCCTACACGATGCAGGGCTCGAACGTCATCGAGCCGCTGCGTATTTTTGACGATGGCCAGTTCACTTTCTTCGAATTTCGCGATAAAAATGCCGAAATCCCCGCCTTCTTTCGCGTCGATTCGGTCGGCAACGAGGAACTCGTCAATTTCCGCAAGCGCGGTGACTTCATCGTGGTCGAGCGGGTGACCTCACAATTCACCCTACGCCGCGGGGCGGATATTATCTGCGTCTTTAACGAGCGTATGCCAATGCAGCGGATCCCTGAGCCCATCAAGCCACTTTCCGAGCGGATTCGGAACTATAGTCCGTTTTAGTGGGCGCCGTTTTGCTTCGCCGGCCTGAAGGCCTTTTCGCAATGACGCTTTCTTAAACCACCACACCCACAACCCGTTGCGCCTTGCCCTGCCCGGGCGTCGTGGCAGCAGCGACTTGTGTAGCTTTCTCGCCGCCGCTGACAGAAGCCAGACCGCGTGTGGCATCTTTTACACTGGGAAGGGCGGAATGTTTTTTCTCATGACCCTTGAGCGCCTTGACTAATTGATCGATAGCATCCTGAATGTCGTTTACTTTGAAACTAGTGGGAACATCGAGATTCTCTTCCTGACACGCCCTCATAAGTACAGAAAATTCCTCGCGCTTGTCGGATGATGCCCATTCGTGCGTGATGACGGTGAAAGGTTCATCTTTGGTTGCAGGGTCGTAGATAAAGGTGGCGTACTGGTCTTTGCCGTAGGTCGTTTGGTAAGAGAGCAAGTAGTGGTCGCCAACACCCCACAAGATTTCAATATCGCTTAGGAAGGCCGATTTTTCCTGCTTATGTGGCAGTACTTTTAACAAAGCATTGCGTAAGGCCGTGTCTGCCGTGCCGCTCGACCAATTGGAGGCGAATCTGGGAGGTTTGCCGCCGAGTGTGTGCAGGATATAATAATTCTTCGCCATGATCGAGGCAACGGCGGGGCCGGGGTCATCTCGCATCGGAATGAAATTAATATCGGATGCCTTCAAGTCGCCTTCTTTATTGAAGGTAATCAGCAGACGGTAGCCCCCGTTGTGTGGGGTGGTCGAGTAGACGCCAAGCACGCCGTTGCCGAAACCATAGTTTTTCCACTGGTTTTGGTGTTTTGGCGTTAAAGAATCTTTAGACGTATATACTGCAACATTTGGTGATGCTTGGGAGGAGGTTTGTGTCAGTATTTGCTTTATGGGATTGACGGCGGCCTTGATGATCTGAAGTGCCTGTTCTTCACCATTCTCGAAAGTTCGTGGCAATCGTTCTACAAATCTAAGATTCTGTTGCCCTTGCTGCCTGTCTGCGAGCGCAATTTCTTCCCAAATATGTTGATATGATAGCAGCGCATCTGTTAATTCTTTATGCTTCGTAATCGGCCCGTTGATATAAAATTTTTGCGATGTCGTATCAAGACCTTGCATGCGCAGTATGAGAGCACTTTGTTCCTCTGACGCATTCCATAGGGTAACCACCGTGCCGTTGCGTTCTACATTGTAAGGGGCGCTTTGCTCTTGGTGGGGTATGTGGCTCCAGGCGTTAAGCGAAAATCCTTCGTCGACCTCAAGCTTTTGTAGCATATCCTTGAATTGCGGCTCCAGTTTAGTCACCACGTCATAAATGTTTTGCGCTTGCCAGCCCCGTTTGACGGCGGATGTGCGCTGACCGGGTCCTTTCGGTAGTTTGGGTGGGCCGGGTGGTTTGGGTGGTTTTCCGCTGGGGGGCATCCATGGTCTCCTTTAACGATGATTTACCACCATCCTAGCCGTCCCAATCCATCCTGTGTGTGACAGTTTTGTGAAGATTGGTCGGATTTGCGTGACAAGCCACAAAATGCCGCTATATAGCGGCTATGTTCACCAAACGCACCAGTATCGAGCAGGTCGAGGAGGGGGCTGAACTGGCCCCTAAATTTGACGAAAATGGACTGATTGCCTGCGTCACGACCAGCGCGGCGACCGGCGAAGTATTGATGCTGGGCTATATGAACGCGGAGGCGCTTACCAAAACCATCGAAACCGGTGAGGCGCATTACTGGAGCCGCTCGCGCAAGGTGCTGTGGCACAAGGGTGCGACCTCGGGTCTGGTGCAGAAGGTCAGGGAAATGCGCATCGATGACGACCAGGATGCCGTATGGATTTCCGTTGAAATCCCCGGCGATGCGAGCTGCCATGTTGGCTATCGCTCGTGCTTTTACCGCGCCGTTCCGACGGGTACGAAGGGCGGTATCACCCTCGAATTCCGCGAGGAACACAAGGCCTTCGACCCCAAAAAAGTTTACGGTGATGCACCGAACCCGACGATTTTGTAATCCGTCATTGCGAGCCCCAACATTCGTTAAGCGAAACAACCTCAGTCTCCGTCATCCTCGCGCTCGTCGCGAGGATCCAGTTCGGCGTGGATGCTCGCAATAAATGCGAGCATGACGGCGTCTGTGGTTAGCTGAATGGTTTACGCTTAAAGCCCTCGCAATGACGACGGCGGCGACGCACCGAATCCAACGGTTTTATGAGCCACCAGCCAAAAAAAGGGCCACTCTTGCGAATGGCCCCAATTGAGGATGGTGTGTGCTAGAAAAAATCGAAATTCGTTACTTGCCGAGGACTTGCCGTCCGCTCGCCTCTTTATTAGTTTGCTACAAAACCGTGCCTCCGCGCGTTCTGCGCGTTAAAAGCGACGATCGAGCTTATCGCATCGGCATAGCTCGCCCGGGTGGGGCGCTTGCCGGTGTATAGGCTGATGATCTCGACCGGGTCCATTTTGTAGCGGTTTTTCAAAAACAGCACCTGCTCCTCTGCCATGGATTGAATGGTATTCAGTATTTCCACTTGTTGTTTCGTCATAGTGTGGCACCTCCCAATGCCTGCGCTTCCTGCGCGTTGTTGTAGGGAAGGAGAAGCAAGGTCCATGCCACTTTTTTAAGCATCTGATTCACCTGGGTTCCTCAAATACGACATTATGTCAAACTAGGAAATAAATGCCCACATAGTACGCAATATGTTAAATATAGGCAAATTGTGCCCTATTTACAAGTGAAATCTTGGGTGTTGCAAACACCCAGCTATAATGAACGATTGTTCAGGGTATTTGTTGATAGTAACCGTTTGGCGCTACTATAGAAACACCGCCTGCGCCAATCGACCCTCAGCCGTCACAGAGGAGGCAGGCGCAACCGCCGACCCATCGTGCTGCCGCACATCCGAAACACTCCGCAACCCATCCATCGTCGAGGCGAGTTGTGTGGGCGAGGCGGGGTGGTCGAGTTCGCTGACTTTCACTTTAATGCCGCGCGCTTGCAGGTCTTTGAGCATATCGTCGATCAGCGTCTGAGGCGAGCGCGGCTCGTTGTTGTATTGACTATCGAGATCTTTCTGGCCGTGACAATAGCGCAGTAGATCCCTGAAGATATACACCTGATTCTGATTCGGGATGCCCTTCATCACCACGTATGGGGGGTTCTCATCCGACCAGAATCTTTTGCTTTCCACCATCCAAAGCGAACGGTTGGACGTGTTGCCTTGGTCGCGGAAGACTTTGACGCTGCCATTGATGTTGCCGAGTTTGGGAACTTCCATCCAGCGGCCTTTTTTCTCTGAAGCTGGTTGGGCTGACTTCGTATCAGGCACAGACATTTCGATGAGCCTGTTGTCAGCAATTTGGAGCTCCTTTTCTTGCCTCCCTTGAAAGGTCAGCCACTTATCCGGCACACCCGCAAGCGATGGCGGTGCGTACGGTTCCGTTATCATCACGGTGGAAAGACGAACCAACAGTTCTTTGCGCTGCGCCTCCACCGCCTCGGCATATTCCCTATTCACCTTCAATTGTCCTTTGGGCATGCGGGCGATGATGTCCTCCTTCATCTGTTGTCCCTCGGGCGAGAGCATGTAGTCCGGCACTTCTATCAGCAACGGGACCTTATGCTCTGCCGTTTTAGTGCCGACCGCAGTATGCGTGGTTTTTGAGGCCGTGGGCCCGGTGGGTTTTGTCGTTGTCTTTGCGGGTGCTTTTGCTTTTGGTATTCCTACCATGGTCTGCTCCTGGGTTGTGGTTGATGGTTATACGGTGATTCCCGCGCCCGTGCGCGAGGCGGCGGGGGCGCTGGGGGCCGACACTTCAGCTACCGCCTGCCCGTTGCCGAGATAGGCGAGGCGTTTTGGTAGTTCGATCTCGCTAAGCGGCGATACGGTGAGGCCGCGCAGGTAGTCGCGGATTTCTTTAACGGTCTTGCGCTCACCGTTAAACAGTTGGTGCGGGCCGGTATAGTGTCTGGAGGTCACCGCCCTATCGAGCATGCTGGTTAGCTCTTCAATGGTTTTCACTGCTTGCGCATCGGTACCATCGAACCCTATAATATTGAATTCAAAGGCGTTGTCGGTGGTAGTGGTCAGCCGTTGGTCGCCGACAACGGTACGTACGTGGTATTCACCGGGGGCCTGATGGGTAACCCATGTTTGTGCATTAAGAAAGAGCACTGGCTTGCGGCCATCCAGGTCGGGAAATAGAGCGTCCACTGCTTCCGCTGGCGTGGTCGTGTTCGTGGCCGGGATCACCTTGTCGAGCGACCATGCGTGGCTTTCAACCACAGTGGAAGTTGTTGGCGTGGGCCGTGCCTCCACATTCAGCAGTTGTGCGAGTTGCTGCGGATGCCAAGGGCCTTTATGGATCTCAATTTCGGCGACTTCATAAGCGACGCGCTGGGTAGTATCCAGTGGTCTATGTGCTTCGAGCCATGCTTTGGCGAGTTTGCCTGCGATGGTCTCATCCGGCAGCGGGCTGAACGGAATCTCGATGGGATGCTGCCGGCCTTCTACCGCGATGTACATAGTGCCGGCAGGCATCCGTCCACCGACTTGGGCATCGTTGCCGACCATTACCATGATCGCGGGTGGGTGTCCGTTCCCGGGCAGATTTTCAGCGCGGGCATAGAGCTTTGCCTCACCATCAACCAGCGTGATGGCACCGGGCTGGCCGGTCGTTTCGTCTATCAGCCGTTGCAGTAATTCCGGCTTCATGTTGGAGGTGTAGAGGCGTTGCAGCAAATCCGACCGTAGCGAGACGGTTTTGGCGCCAGATACTGTATTTGTGCCTGTGGCTGTTGGTTTTGTGTGCGCGGGCGTGCCGATTCTTGATGGGGGTTTGGGTGGTGGTGGCATGATGGGCTCCTTTTACTGGTTTGTTGTTATCTGGTTGCTGCGATTACACGAACGCGTTGGTGATCGGGTGTGGGATGGATGGGTTAGCCGGTGTTGCGCGTGCCGTTATTTCCGCATGGCTCACGTTACGGCCCTGCTGCGCGGCAGCGGGCAGGGGGGTGATGTCATTCGTCAGCGCGGCGAAATGGGTGTCGTGTTGGTTTGGTGAACGGTCGGAGCGTTTTTTAGCATGTGCTTTTTTAGCGTTTTCCACCGCTTCGTGATAGATGAGGATGGCATCAACGACGGGTGTACCCTTGGGAATGGAGGGCGGTGTTTCTCCCAGTTTGTACAGCGTATCAATCGCGTGGGCCAGATACCCGGCGGTGCCTTGTGTTTGTACGCCGTTTAGACGCAATGTAATGCGTTTCTGTTTACGGTCGACGGGAATGTAGTCGAAGTAACCGTTGTTACGCGTAACGACGACGAGCCCCACTTCTTCTTTTTTGGCGGGCGAATCGTACACCTGCATGGTATATTCAGACTCGTTGAATACGTATTTGCTTTCTCTGGCCAAGCTGATTAGCGCCATTCCTTCATAGAGGAGTTGTTCGACTTTGCGTTGCGTGGTGGCATCTTTAAGGAATCCAACCGGCATGATCTGCTGGATATTTTTTGTTTTGCTTTTTTCATAGAACTGCCCAAGTAATTCATCTGCCGTATGATTCTGCATGGTGGCTAATGCGAGTGCGTCGTTGCCATACCGATCAGGCCACCAGATGTGGTCTGCCGCATAGATTGCAATCGCGGCCAGCTGTTCCTTGGTGGTGAGCGGTGCGGTCCCATCGCCAGAAGACTTAAATGTGCCGCGCAATGTGATCGTTTTTCCACTAAAACGACCCAGTGAATAGAGCTCCAGTTCAATGGTCCCTGGCGAATTCTCTTTCGCCGCGACCGTGATAAACGAATCGCGGAGAAAAAAGTTACCATCCGGGTAGCTCTTTTTCTTCTCCCACCTTATCTGTTTTTCAGCGGCGGCCGGCACCTGTTCCATCGGTAGGTGCTGATGACTAAAAGCATTTCTAGATGAATTAGGAAGGTTTACAATATCCTTTGGTGTAAGTGGGATGGCTGTGGTGGAGGTTTCCCTCAGCGTATTGGGTAGAATGCCCTTTTCTTGAAGCGCTCGGCGTACGCTGTCCGTCGCCTGAAGTTCTATCGCGGCCTTCATATTTTCTTCCACGACCATACCCCGAAAGTCCGCGATGCTCATCGTTTCTGAGCCAAATGCATAATTGGGCTTACGGAAGCGATCGCTGGTGCGATCCGGCCCAAATCGGGTATCGCGTTGTTTCCATTGGTTCAGCAGATCGATGGCATCAACAACACTAAGTAAAGCCAACTCAATCGTTTCTTCTTTCGGGGGCAGATCACTCAGATTCACGCGCTGTAAAGGGCCATCAGCAGGCTGAATCAGCATGACATGCGGTTGATTATCTGTGCTTTCAAACCATGCGACCGCGGCCATCATTTCCCCGTTCGACAATATTGCTCGGGCAGCTCTGAATTTAAGATGGGGATTTGTCTGTAATAGTGTCATCGTTGCCCGCAGAAACAGTTCATTTTTGCGCAGGGCTCTTGCGGAATCAAAGTCGACATGCGCCGTGCCGTTGCGATGTAGCAATGCGATTTCGTCTGCCGTCAGCGGGCGGCCCATATCCGCTAAATGACGATCGAGCGATTGTACCCGTGAACCCTGTGTCGGCTTACCGCCGCCGGTTCCGGAAGGCGGCCTGCCGCCGCCGGTGGGTGGTCTTCCAGTTCCTGCCATGATTAACTCCTCTTTGTAGCACGATGAACGTAATGAGCGCGGGACTCCGCCCGCCTTGTAGCAGGGAAATGTTACAGTTTGATGACAGTTGTAAAGATTTTTTAAAATATATTAAGGGGCGGGGGGGCGGCGTCATGAGGGGTCCCGCGTACTCCGTCATTGCGAGCAAAACGAAGCAACCCAGCCACAGACGCCGTCATGCTCGCATTTATTGCGAGCATCCACGCCGAGTTGGATCCTCGGGACGAGCCCGAGGATGACGAAGACTGAGGTTGCTTCAGGCTAAAGTCCTCGCAATGACACCGTGGGGGTGCCTCAAGGGCCTCCACTCAATAACGCCTCAGCCCTACTGCAGCGCCGGGTCGATATAGGGATAGAGCTCGTCTTCGACCAATTCGGTGTCTTCCTCGAAGGTGGCGATGTGGTAGATACCGTCGCCCTCATTGGCTAGTGGCAGGATCGAGTTGCCGATAATAATCCCCTCATAGGGCGAGGGAATTTCGTGCTCGTGATTGCCGAATGGGTCGGTGATGACGCCCAGTATGTCGCCCTTCACCACCCGCTCGCCGAGGCGTTTGCGCGTGAGAAAAATCCCGCTGATCGGTGCCCGCACCCAATGGGTGGATTTGGCGATGAACAGGTCTTCCTCCTCCTGCGCCGTCGGGCTTTCCGGCAGCATGTCGATGGCGCGCATGACGTTCAGGATGCCCTCGACGCCGATTTCGCTGGCCTGATGGTCGAAACGCAGCGCGGTGCCCGCCTCATATAACAGTACTGGAATTTTGCGCTCACCGACCATCTCGCGCAGGCTGCCGTCGCGCGGCGTGGCGTTCAGGATGACTTTCGCACCGAAAGCCTTGGCGAGGATGAGGTTGGCGGGTTGGGTGAGGTCGGCGCGGATTTGCGGCAGGTTACGCCGGTGAATGGCGCCGGTATGTAAGTCGATGCCGTGGGTGGCTTTCTCGACAATCTCGGTGCGGAACATATAGGCGATCTGCGAGGCGAGGGGGCCATGTTCTTCGCCGGGGAAAGAGCGATTGAGGTCGCGCCGATCGGGCAGGTAGCGCGATTTGTCGTTGAAGCCGAAGACATTGACGATGGGGATGGCGATCAGCGTCCCGCGGATATTTTTCAGTGCGTCGTGCATGAGCAGGCGGCGGACGATATCAACGCCGTTGATTTCGTCGCCATGGATGGCGGCGGAGACGAATAGGGTCGGGCCGTCCTCGGTGCCACGCACGACAGTGACGGGCATTTTCATGTCGGTGAAATCGTAGAGCTTGGCGACGGTGAGCGCGAACTGCTTGCGCTCGCCCGCGCGTATCGTCTCGCCGCCGATGGTCAGAGCTCTCACTCGTTTTTCCATATGACGCGCTGGGGTGGGGCAGCCTCGATTTTGTTGGCGCGGAAGGCTTTCCAGATGGCGAGAGAGACCTCGCCACGCGGTTCCAACCTGCCGTCGACCATATCCGCTACCCAGAAATACAGGGTGAGTTCGACATTACCCTCGGGGAATTTGGAGATAAGGCACATCGGCTTGGGTGTTGCGAGGCACTTGGGATGTTTTGTCGCAGCCTCGAGCATGAGCAAGCGGGCCTTTTCGACATCGGCGTCGAAGGCAATTTGAATGATGATTTCGGCCCGTCCCCGGCTGTGGCTATGTGTCCAGTTAAGCACGCGTTGATTAATGAACTCCTCGTTGGGGATAAGGATTTCTTTACTGTCGTTCATCTCAATTAACGTATAGCGAGCGCTGGTGCGGCGCACGATGCCCATGGTGCCGTCGGCGAGCTCGATGACATCGCCGATGTCGACCGATTTTTCGAACAGCATGATGATGCCGCAGACGAAATTCGAGGCAATTTTCTGCAAGCCGAAGCCCAAAGCCACCCCGAAGGCACCGCCGAAAAAGGACAGCGCGGTGATGTCGATTCCCATCGTTTGCAAAACAGCGATAAAGATGACGAAGTAAATGATAATCTGGAAGAGTTTCAGAATCAGCGCGCGGTTGCTTGCGTGCAGCCCGCGCATTTTCTTCAGGCGACGGTCGGTGGTTTTGGTGACAAATCCTCCTAGCCAGAATAGTGCGATGAGCGCGGCGAGGGTCTTCAGTACGAGGTAGAGATTGAGATGGATTTTTTTACCCAGCGAAAACTCGACAGTTTCCATCACTGTCACCAGCGGTTCCCACAGATCGAGAAGATGCAGTAGTGTCACCGGGATAATCACGAGTGCGATGAACCAGCCGGCGATTTCGCGTTCATTGAGTAGAATCACCGTGCGCATGGCCAGCCACGCCACCATGACCTTGATGACAAAAGGTAGGATCAGTGGAGTGGTGCCGACACCTTTGAACACGGCAAGCGCGATGCTGGTGAACAGGAGCGCGAAGCCGGGTACGAGCAGTGGGGTGATGAAAGCGGCAAAGCGCGTTTGCCAGTTCGTTTTTGACAGGCGGTTAAACAGGCGACCAAGGCGTAATCCCAAAAACACTGCAAGTAGGGGTAGGGCGAAGGCGGTGACGATTTCTTGCTGCGTCGCCGAATCCAGCAGCATACTGGCTTGCTCAAACACGGGCGCGAGAGCGTTGGTCTGCAAGGGGGTTCCATCCATATCTGAAGCGCTAGCGTGGGCTGGGTGTGGTGTAAAGAGTAACCGGCGCCAACGCTGTTTTTAAAGATTTTTTCTTGGTGAGCGTGCCAAATCTTCACACAATTGTCATAATTATCAGCTTCAATTACTGGTACAAATGACTAAGCAGCTATTATGCCGTTAATGACTAAGGAGCTATTATGCCGTTAGATAAAGACTTAGCCGATATTCTTGGCCCTGTGTCGACGATGCATGTTGAGCAATACGCGGATGCAGAATATCAGCGGGTTATGGCTAAATCGAAAGCGCGTTATCTGAAAGAGCTTGCTGGCAGCCCTGGATTTTTCGAGACACAGAACAAGCTGCTTCATGATGTGATGGCCGAAGATGGCCAACGATACGAAAGAGAGATGGAGTTCTGGAATAAGGCCCGCTTTAGATTTGATTTCTGGGAGCATATGAGCTGGAAAGTGCGGGAAGATGTTGGCGACGGCAAAGGAATGAAAGTTGAGGCGCATGCTGGCGTATTTGAAAAGCATTATACCAAGGTGGTCACAGAAGATTTCAGCAAGCGGTATCAAGGCAAAGCATTCAAAGATCTGCCAGAGCTTGCTCAGAAGCAATGCGCTAAAAGCATTGAGAGTAAATATACAGATGCTGAGATTCGGCTCGAACGCTATCTGTCAGAAAAGCATGAATTTGCACATGAAAGAGCGCGCTTGGAGATTGAACGTCTCCAAGCCGATCATGAAGAGTTAAAACTTCAATTGCGCGCGCTTGAACGCAAAGAAAAGCAGTTGCGGAAGATCATTTACGACAAAACATCGCCGGGCTTGAAAGAAAATCCACATAAAATAGTTGCAGACAGCCAACTTCCCATCATTGAACATGAGATGTCTGTTATCGGTAGCATTTTAAAGTCGCCGGAGAGAGCTCGGCAACTCACCAAAGCGCAGCTTCGATACGATCCGGAAAGAACGATCACGCTTACCCCCGATCCTAAGGGTCCCGGTGGACCGGGAGGTTTGCCCTTCGTGCTTGAGAGGGGTGACAGCTCGCCTCCACACTTGCGCATCGTCGATGCCACATTCATCCGTCCCGCCAACGACAATAATGGTAACGGTGAGCCAAAAACGTGGGATATGCATAAAGTATCGCCTATGATCAACCCCAACATCCTGTGGGATGGCGCGCTAGAGGCTGATCATAGCACTCCCCCAGCAACACCGCATAACAAGCCTGGTGCAAAGCCCGAAATTCAGCATGGCCAACCGAAACCGACAGATCCGGTAAAACATAAACCCTTCAAGCCACCGCTGATCCCTCCGCGCGGGAAATAACCACAGCCCCTGCACCCAGTGCAACACCCCTATGTTGAATCGGCATTTCTCAAGGAAATGGCGATTGCGCTACTTTACATTTGATAGGGTGGGCCGCATACTGTGGAAATGATTCAATTTGACAAACACGCCTTCAAGGGCTTCGACGAGGCCTTGAAGCAACTTTACGGCCTCCTCGATACGATGGGGTTTCATATCAATGCGCTGATTGCGCTGCTGCCGCGCGGGCTTGAAGTGGCGGATACTTCGACATTTGATCAGGCCAAACTGATCGACAAGCAGATCAACGAGTGTGAACGTTCGGCGGATAAGCTGGTTGCCCAGACCATCACCAAATTCACCACTGGAGCGGATGATTTGCGCTTCATCCTTGGTGCGATCAAAATCGCGGGTGGATTAGAACGTGCGGCCGACAAACTTAAAAACTGCATCAAGCGCCTGTCGCGCCGGGCGCATCCGCTCGATCCGGCGATTAAAACCGAACTCAAAAACGCCATCGCTGCGGTAGAGAAAATGATCCCGCTGGCGCTGGCACAGGTGCTCGATTTCAAGCCGGAGGTGACGCAGGAACTACTTGATCATGGGGCCATGGTACAAAAATCTTACCGGCAGATTCTTATTCATCTTCACCATAGCAAAAGCGCGCCCTCGGCGGACGACCACCACCATTTGTTGCTGGTTGCCAAAAACCTTGACCAGACTGCCGACATGGCCATCGAAATCATGAAGGTAAGCCACACCATCCATTTCGGCACGAAGTACGAGAAGGAAAAGGAAGCCGGCGCGGCTTAACCCCCTAAATTCCTGTTTATACTTGCACCGTTTGGTTACCCTGTGATAGCTGCCTATCCTCGCAGCGGACAGGTGACCGAGTGGTTGAAGGTACCAGTCTCGAAAACTGGCATACTCGTAAGGGTATCGTGAGTTCGAATCTCACCCTGTCCGCCATTATTCGCTTCGTCGGTATTGCCATCACCACCGCCAGTCTGTAGCAATACCCCATGCATCCATTCTTTCATCGTGTGGCGGAGCACCGGGCCACGCAATACGCCCGCGCTACTGTGCAGGGTTGGGTTCGCCAGCCCGAAACGCTATGGCGGCTGATTCGCGAGCAGCAACCGGCGCAGATTATCCTGTGCGCGGCGCTCGGTATCGGCGTCGGCTTGCTCATCGTCATTATGCATAGCGCGGTGCTGGTGATAAACCAGCATGTGTTTAACTTAGGCGAGGGCGAACATCTTTCCGCGGCGACGGATATATCTCACCAACGTATCTTTTTCGTGCCGGTCATCGGCGGGCTTATCCTCGGCGGATTCCTACTGGTGATGAAATTCCTGCGTCCGCGCGAAATCGTCGATCCCATCGAGGCCAACGCGATTTACGGCGGGCGCATGTCGCTGACCGACAGTATTCGCCTGTTTTTCTCGGCGCTGATTTCGAATGCGTCCGGCGTTTCGATTGGTATGGAGGCGGGCTATACGCAGCTAGGCTCGGGTATTTTGTCGTGGGTGGGGCGCAAGTTGCAGCTTCGTCGCGAGGATTTGCGCGTGCTGGTCGCGGCGGGCGCCGCCGCCGCCATCGCCGCGACGTTCAACGCGCCGCTTGCTGGCGCATTTTATGGATTCGAGCTGGTACTCGGTACTTATATGATCAGCGCCTTGCCGCAAGTCGCCGTGGCCGCGCTCGGTGCGGCGATCTGCGCGCGGATTTTTACCGGCGGTGAAGTACTCTTTTCGCTGCCGCTTTCCATCACCGAGATTCCGCCATGGAACTATCCGTTTTTTGTGCTGCTCGGCATTGCTTCGGCGATGGTCGGCATCATTACCATGAAACTGGTGACACGCTGTGAGCGCATCTGGGCGAAAATTCCTGTACCCGAATGGCTGCATCCGGCCATCGGCGGGGCGTTGTTCGCCGTTATTGCCATGGTATTTCCGCAAGTGTTGGGCAGCGGGCAGGGGGCGATCGACGATCACTTGCAAAACCACTGGCCGTTGATTGCGCTGATTGGGCTGGTGGTGGCGAAGATTCTCGCCTCGGCTATTTCAGTGGGCTCAGGGTTTCGCGGAGGCCTGTTCAGCTCGGCGCTGCTGATCGGCTGCCTGTTCGGGCAAATTGCCGGTGTGCTCGCCGGTATTGTTTTACCGCAAAGCGAAGGCCAGCTCGAGACATTCATGCTGGTGGGAATGGGGGCGGTCGCCGCCTCCATCGTCGGCGCGCCGGTGACGATGGTGCTGCTTATTCTGGAGATGACCGGCAACTTTCCGACAATGACGGCTGTGCTGCTGGGTGTGCTCATCGCTTCGGCGATCACGCGTTACGCCTTCGGCTATTCATTCTCGACCTGGCGCTTTCACCTGCGCGGATTGCGCATCACCGGCGCCCATGACATTGGCTGGATACGCGATCTGACGGTAGAAAAAATCATGCAGTCCGGCACCAAAACGGTGCTGGCCGAAACGCCGCTCGCCGAAATTCAGCAGAATTTCCCGGCGGGAAGCATCCGGCGTGTGGTGGTCATCGATGTGCGCGACCATTATCACGGGATGATCGATATCGCCGAATTGCACTCCATGCCGCTCGACGAGATAGCGAAGGGCCACACGGCGCGCGACATCGCCCGCCATCAGGACGCTTTCCTGCTGCCCTACGAGAATATCCAGCAAGCGCTGGAGAAATTCACCACGTTAAAACTCGAAGAACTTCCCGTGCTTTCCTCGGAAACCAATGCGCGGGTGATGGGGTATTTGAACGAAGCCTATGCGCTGCGCCGCTATGCCCAGGAGCTTGAATCGCGCAATGTGGCGCTTTCGGACTCGGCGACGCCGGTGAGTTAGCCAACAGCCAACAGCCAACAGCCAACAGCCAACAGCCAACAGCCAACAGCCAACAGCAAACAGCCAACAGCCAACAGCCAACAGCCAACAGCCAACAGTACTTAGCTGTCGGCTGTCGGCTGTAAGCTGTAGGCTAAAGGCTAAAGGCTAAAGGCTAAAGGCTAAAGGCTAAAGGCTAAAGGCTAAAGGCTATACTTGCACACCCGGTGCGCTGCTGACCATCTGCGCCTCGCGCGAGACATGGCTGATGGTGAGGCGGGGTTTATCCTCAATCGGTTTGTCGTTCTGCACCTCTTTGCGGTCGATGCGGGCGGGAGCGGGGGCGTTAAAACTTACGCCCACCAATCGGGCGGCCAGCGCTTCTTTTTGTTCAGGATTTTTCTTATCGCGGGTGGCAGCAAACAGGCGGGTGAAGCCGTAAAATGATCCAGCAACCGCGCCGCTAAGCGTGGTCAAGTAAACCATGAGTACGCCGATTGAAGCCGCCCTTCCTTCACTTACAGTAACCGCGTATGGACTGACTTTCCATGCCGTTTCAATGGTGTTTTTCATGCTGGGGCGCAGGATGGGAAGTATTTTGCGGGTTAGTGTTACGCCGATGCGGGTGAGGCTGGAAAAATAACTCGCCGCGTGTCCCTCGACAAATGCCGCGCCAGCTTTGGCCGCCTTGGCGTCTTTGAACAGATAGGTCGAATAGGCATTGGTGTCGGCGAATGCAGCGTCACCGCCGATGGCTACGGCGAGTGCCGCAACCCGTGCTTTCAATACCGAGCCCCACGATTGGCGCTGGGTTTTGTCCATATCGGCATGGGCTTTTTTGAGATCGGGATCGGTTTCTGATTTGCTGCCATAGAATTTGCGGTCGAACCAGCGAACGATTTGACTTTTTTTATCTTCGAGCATTTTAATTGGCACCAGCAGTAAGTTGCCTCCGGTGCAGAGCATGAATACTTCTGCGCCGCGCTTAAACCATGCGGTGGAGCGTTCGCCGAGCGGCAATCCGCCTTGCTCGATAGGCTTATTCAGCGTTTTGCTGTTTTTAACAAAGTTGAACGTGTCGTTGAACCAGTTTACCAAACCTACATAGCCATCGTGCCATACACCTTTGGGGACCGCTTCGGCTTTGACGTTGGGTGGGAATACTTCTCCATGCATGACATTCTTAACGCCACGCACTTTATTTCCTACCCATGCCGAAATAATTTCGTTAAGTACCCATGCGCCACCGGCATAAACTGCCACATCGAAAGCCACTTCGCCTTTGGTTTTTTTGCGTTTAGGTTCATTGGTCGCGGCCTGCGCCCGCGGCGGTTCGCTGGGTTTGGGAATTTTGGGAAGGGTCGGCGTGATGATGACGTCACCCGACTGAGCGGAACCGCTGTCATCGCGTCTACGCGCGCTGTCGGCGACATCGCTCTGCGATCCGGGTTTGCCTAAATCTGTAAAACCGTTTTCCATCTAATTCGTCACTCCCAAATCGGCGGCGCGCTGCGCACTGACGGTGGAGAAATTCTCGATTTGCGACACGCGCAGGCGCGGGCGATCTTCCTTGCGCGGACGTTCTTTCTCTTTGTTCTTCACGATATCGTCGTCCGGCATAAAGCGGGCGGCGGGCACGGCATGGTGTATCGCGTGCCTACGCGCCGCTTTCGGCGTGTAGGTCATGCCGGGAACCACTTTTTTTACATTGTCGATGAACCAGTGGATGCTCGACGACGTAATCCACGTGTAAATCACATCGAGGAAAATATAGCGGCTCATATCCTCGATAAAATAATTATACGGCTTCTTGGTATCGATCCCGTTCGTCGGATGATTGATTTGATCCTTCGACCAGCCGAAGCCCTTACTCTGCGCCCACTTATTCCAGCCTTCGGTGCTTTGTGGCCGACGATCCGCATAGGCCTTGCCGAGCACCAATCCCGCTTCTTCGGTGATCGGATCAAGCCCGTTGAATTTTTGCAATGTCTTGTTGCCAAGCCGGTTACCCGCGGAGCGAATGAGGTTGGTCGAGCCGCCGATACCGAATGAATACACCTGGGTGGCGAGCATGGTGCCGATACGGCCGATGACAGAGCCGAACAAGGTTGGGCGTGGGTCGGTATCGAGCCTGCGATGGCGTTCGGCGATACGCGAGTCATCATCGGCATTCGCGCCGTAATGGTTGCGATCCATCCAGCGCACGAATGGTGCTTTGATTTTTGCGCCGATCCACACGGAAGGAATCATCACGAAGTGGCCTGCGGTGACGAGGGTCAGCGCATTGGCCATCGCGGTGGCGACGGTGCTTGGTTTTCCGTCAATGCCGCGCATGCTTGTGGGTAGTTTTCTCTCGATGCCGTCGCGCACTGCTTCAAAATATTGGAACGGTGTTTTATCGCCGAGCCATTTGATGGGTTTCACGTAGTTGTGCGCCCAGTAGTTGAAAGCGCCGGAGGCAATGAGGTTCACCCAGAAATTGAGGATGTTATCGAAGATGAACGAATACCATTTCTCACCGTAGGTTTTTTCAATCTCCATACGGGATTTTTCATTATTTTTCTGCACTGTGCGTACGCGTTCGACCATTACGTCTCTCAAATTGTTCGCGTGAGATATTCTCCCACACTCCTAATGTACCATATTTGGGAGGGAAGTTTTGTGAAGGTTTGATGACAAATCAGAGGGTTGGGGAGGCGAGCCGATAGCCAGTAGCTTACAGCCAATAGCTGTATTTTGTGCTAATTCTACGCTGCCAGTCATTCGCTGTAGGCTACAGGCTGTTGGCTTTCTTTTAGCCGTCATAAAACTGTAACAATTTCCTGCTGGAAATGCGGGGAAATCTAGGCTACGTCCGCTACTCATAAGCCTTAACTATTGTTAACAAGCATTTAAGGAGACGACCATGGCTGGAACATTACCGAAAATCCCCGCGATACCATCGCGTGGCACTGCCAAAACCGGCGGGCGCGGCGCAACGTCGTACGAAACCACCGGAAAAAGCCACAGTATAACGATTAGTGATCGCGGCGAAGTCACCGGTTATTCGATGGATGTGCACCGGGAAACCGCAGCGCATGCGCAAACCGGAACGTTGGATTATGCGAAACATACGCTTGGTAATTATACCTCGCGGGCTTACTCAAGCGGAAACCGTGCCTACACAAAATATAGCTTTGCCAACGGTAGCGAGTTCACATGGGATAATCGCCGTGGAGGCGTCACGATCATACCGGAACCCGGTGCGCCAGCGTTCCGGTTTACGGCAGGCAGCGAGATGAATAAGGACCTTTTTGAATCAATGCTTTTATTGACAGTGGACATTATCGAGTTGCGCAAACGCGGTGTTGATCCCCAGAAACTAGCTCGTTCAATGCATCACAAAGGGCTCAACATTGATCCTCCGTATCTTCGGGAAGATCTGGAACAATACCTTCGCCCCAAGCCGATTCCAAAATCGGCGATGCTGCGCGGGGCGGAGGCGAATATCGAAGTTGCCGCTGGTTCACCTACGGTTGCGCTATCGCAGCCGCATGCGGGTACCCACCCCAACGATGCGGATTGGATTGTGAAGGCCTATAATGAAAAAACCGTCGGCACAGGGCGCTTCCCGTCGATGGTCGATGGGCGCACCATTCGGTTAGCTTCGGGAATGGAAGTAACTTACACGACGGGTAATCACCGGGATAACGGTATTCGTATGTGGGTGCCGGAGCTTTATGATGGTGAAACATTCGTTGGGTTAAGTCCGAAGGGCCGAACCGGCGCGCATTTTCAGTATATCAAAGGCGAACTCACGGATGCTCAGGTGCAACGCTTTGCTGTAGCGGTAGACACGCTTCGCCGGGCAGGAAAATACTCGATACACATCGAGGATATATTCTACTTGAAAGGCAAAGAAGGAAAAGAAGTGAATGAAGCGCACCCCATCACTATCGAGGAGGCTACGCGAAGGCTCGAAGTGTGGTCAACGCACCCGCTGATTGCCGAAGTAGCCAGAAGCGGACTTCGGCATCACCCGGAGCTTGGGCGTATTATGTTTGATCATTGGATTGCGCGGGATGAGTGGAGGTTTGGCTACAAGAATGGCCAATTTATTCACTGGGATAAAGAAAATCACATAACGGTGAGTCTTGCCCCCGAAGGTGATAGTCCCTGGCTTGATCACAGCAAGGCGGTACCCATCGCGACCCTTGATCCCGGCGCTGGCTTCCTAACGTTTGAAAAAGCAGCGTGGACGACGATCGCTGTACAAAAACTGCACGCTGCGGGGGCGGATATGAAGGCAGTGAGCGAGCAGGTCAAAGGCAAGGGGATCGATGCAATGCTGCAGATTTTAGAGGCCGCTTCCTCCGCGCGCTCTGGCGCACTGGACATGCACGACGTTGCTCCTGCAACACGTCTCACATTCGCCGACCACACCGGCGAGCCGGTGTCGGGGCTTTCACACACCGCGCTGCCCGCCAAAGTCGCGGCGCTGGGGTAGGGTCTCATTCTATTGACTTGAATAAAAAAGGGGCAGCTTTCGCTGCCCCTTTTGGTTTTAACTCCGTAGTGAATGGGTACGGCGTGTAGGCCGTAGGCCGAACCTTTAGAGGGGGAGCGGTAGCGGGGGCGTTTGCGCCCCCACGCGCGCTCGCGCGCCACTAAAAATCCATATCGCCCATGCCACCCATACCGCCGCCCATGCCACCGGCACCGGCTGCTTTTTTGTCTTCCGGCTCATCCGCCACCAAAGCTTCGGTGGTGATCATGAGGCCGGCAACCGAAGCGGCGTCCTGCAAGGCAGTGCGCACGACTTTGGTGGGGTCGATGATCCCGGCTTTGATCATGTCGACATATTCGAGCCCTTGCGCGTCGAAGCCGTAGTTGGTGTCATCCGACTCGAGCAATTTGCCCGCGACAACCGCACCGTCGAGCCCTGCATTTTCAACGATCTGGCGGATCGGTGTTTGCAGTGCGCGTTTGATGATGTTGATGCCAGCGCGTTCGTCGTCGTTGACCGCTTTGATTTTGTCCAAAGCGCGTGAAGCGTAGAGAAGCGTTACGCCGCCGCCGGGTACGATGCCTTCTTCTACGGCAGCGCGGGTGGCGTGCAGCGCATCGTCCACACGGTCTTTGCGCTCTTTCACTTCAACTTCCGACGCGCCGCCGACTTTCAGTACGGCCACGCCGCCGGAGAGTTTCGCCAGGCGTTCTTGCAGCTTTTCCTTGTCGTAGTCCGAGGTGGTTTCCTCGACCTGCGCGCGGATCTGGTCGCAACGGGCGGCGATGTCTTTCTTGGCACCCGCACCGTCAACGATGGTCGTGTCGTCTTTGGTGATGGTCACGCGCTTGGCTTTGCCGAGCATGGAGAGATTTACATTCTCCAGCTTGATGCCGAGGTCTTCGCTGACGACCTGACCTTGGGTCAGTACGGCGATATCTTCCAGCATCGATTTGCGGCGATCGCCGAAGCCGGGAGCTTTCACTGCAGCGACTTTCAGGCCACCGCGCAGCTTGTTGACGACGAGGGTGGCCAGCGCTTCGCCTTCAACATCCTCAGCAATGATGAGGAGCGGGCGTTGCGATTGCACGACGGCTTCAAGTACCGGCAGCAAGGCTTGCAAGCCGGAGAGTTTCTTCTCGAAAATGAGGATGAGCGGGTTATCCAGTTCAACCGTCATTTTCTCGGCGTTGGTAACGAAATACGGGCTGAGATAGCCGCGGTCGAAGTTCATGCCTTCAACGACTTCGAGTTCGAAGTCGAAGCCTTTGGCTTCCTCAACCGTGATCACGCCCTCTTTGCCGACTTTTTCCATCGCTTCGGCGATTTTATTGCCGATTTCCGTGTCGCCATTGGCCGAGATCGTGCCGACTTGGGCGATTTCGCTCTGCGAGCCAATTTTTTTGGATTTCTTTTTTACTTCTTCGAGAATCACGCGCACGGCGTTGTCGATGCCGCGTTTGAGGTCCATCGGGTTCAAGCCAGCGGCAACGGCTTTGCTGCCTTCGGCGAAGATGGATTGGGCAAGTACCGTTGCGGTGGTGGTGCCGTCGCCAGCGAGATCGTTGGTTTTTGACGCCACTTCACGCAGCATTTGCGCGCCCATATTCTGGAATTTGTTGCTCAGGGTGATTTCCTTTGCCACGGTCACGCCATCTTTCGTGATGCGAGGCGCGCCGTAGGATTTCTCGATCACCACGTTGCGGCCTTTGGGCCCGAGGGTTACTTTTACCGCATCCGCAAGGATGGTGGCGCCGACCAGGATTTGATCGCGTGCATTGGTACCGAAACGAATTTGTTTAGCCATGATTTGCTCCATTAGTTGTTGGTTGTTGGTTGTTGGTTATTGGTTGTTGGTTCGGTTGCGGTGCTGACGGATGCCAAAAACCAACAACCAAAAACCAACAACAACTTTCTTACGCTGCCTTCTTGCCGGACTTCTTGTTTTCAACAATACCGATGATGTCGCTCTCTTTGAGTACGAGCAGCTCTTCGCCATCCACTTTTACTTCACTGCCACCCCATTTGGTGAACAATACGATGTCGCCGACGCGAACTTCCATCGGGATGAGTTTACCGGAATCATCACGGCCACCGGGGCCTACAGCGACGACTTCCGCTTGCACGGGTTTTTCCTGCGCGGTGTCGGGAATGATGATCCCACCGACGGTTTTTTCCTCAGCGTCGATACGACGGGCGATGACGCGGTCATGTAGGGGGCGAATTGATGTCATAGAATACTCTCCAAAAAAGTGTTTTTTCCGATTCACTCGCCTCTGTTGAAAACCCAAGGATTCCTGCGGGTTTTGTGCGAATGCGTGGTGGGATATAGGCAGAACTGGCAGCGGTGTCAAGCAGCCATCCTAAAATTGGGGTGCTTCCCGGTGTTATTCTTGTTGAAAAATACGCAGAAAGCTGCCATTTCTTGGCTTAGAAAACGATACAACAAGCCTTTATAAGGATGGTTTATGGATAAGGTTATCTATAGCAATTGGCAGGCAGAAGAATTTCGTAAAGCGGTTAAGGCGTTGGATGGGGATAAAAACGGCTGGATCAGTGAGCAGGAATTTAAAAAAGGCTCGGGGCACGACTGGGCGATGGATTGGGAAGGCCAGACGGTTAAGGATTTGATATCTAACATAGAGGACCAGCGCCCTTTTCCATATGCCAACCGGCCAAGCCCGCGAGATATGGTGCCCGTATCAGTCGTTACGCATGAATTCGATCAGAAATTTAAATGGCTCGACGTCGATAAGGACAAAGAAATCAGTCAGGATGAGCATGATTACAGGAACCAGCCGCTTGTCTGCGGGCTATTTGATGGCAAGCGTACGGCATGTTTGACGCGCTATAGCGAACTGCAAAAGAAGTTTGCAGGTTTTGAGCGTTAAGTTTCGCTTGCCGAAGCCTGTCTATAACGGCATCCCTTGCGGATGATCTTTACCCCGCCTCCATCCGACTGCCCATTATGCCCGCGGCTTGTGGCGTTTCGCGCGGCAAATCGTGCGAAATTCCCCAAGTTTTACAACGGTGCGGTGCCGTCCTTTGGCCCCATCGAGGCACCGATGCTGGTGGTGGGATTAGCGCCGGGCCTCAAAGGCGCAAACGCAACGGGGCGGCCATTTACCGGCGATTATGCGGGGATTGTGCTGTATTCGGCGTTGGCAAAATACGGGTTTGCGACGGGTGAATATAAGGCGCGGGCGGATGATGGATTTACGCTGACCAAAGTACGCATCACCAACGCGGTGCGCTGCGTGCCTCCGGAAAACAAGCCTTTACCTGAAGAAGCAAAGGCTTGTAACCAATTCCTCATCCACGAATTGGCTGCGATGCCGAATCTCAAACTCATCCTCTGTCTGGGCCTGACATCCCATCAAGCCGTGCTGCGCACGTTGAAGCTAAAACAAAGCGAATTTAAGTTTGGCCATGGGGCACTGCATCGCGTCCCCCCCCCTTTATCCCCCCCCGTAAACGGGGGGGGCGAAGCAAGGATAGCTCCCGCAAACGGTGAAAGCAAAGTAAGGAGAGGCTTCGCAAACGGAGGAGCGGTGCGCAGAGAGGAGATTCCGCAAGCGGATGGGGCGAAGAAGCAAGGAAAGCCCCCCTCGTTTACGGGGGGGGATAAAGGGGGGGGAGCTTCGCAAGCGGGGGGTGGCTCGCAAGCGGGTGAGGTAATGATCCTCAATTCCTACCATACCTCGCGCTACAACGTGCAGACGGGGCGCTTAAATCAAGCCATGTTCGACCAGATTATCGCGCAAGCCGCTGAGATTGTTTGATTTTACTTCATCCAGCAATATGGGTCGGATTAACGATTTATTAACCAGTGGAATGGTAGTCTGTAACGATATGGCGACGGACTTCAAAAAGTTACTCTCGGATGCGAGCGGCGATATTCTCGGCGCAATCAACAAGTTTGGCGAAAATTCCGTCAAGGGACTTGGGGTTAAGGACTGGAAGAGGGTTGATAACATTACCGGCAGTCTTTCCGCGCTCCCCAATATGGAAGGCGTTGCCACAGCTTTTTTTCAAGCCCTCGAATTGCGGGATATTTTTACCAATCGCGCGGGCCTGGAAAGCGCCTTGCTGGGTAAAGTTTCACCAGAGATTTTCCAGAAATATGCAAAGCATGGCGGCTTGCAGCAAATTATCGCCGGCGTTCAGGAATGGAAAGCGGGTGCGCAGCAATATGCGGCGCTCGTCGACATGCAGGAAAACCTTGTGAAAGCTGCGGTCGGAGCATCCGAAGCGCTCGGGGGAAATGCAGGCTTGCCGATGAAGCCACAGTCCGGCGCCATTCAAATCTAAAAAATATTCTTCAATGAGCGTTTAATGCCTTCAAACGTCGAAGGCTCGTGGCCAAGGCCGCACATCGGCGTGGCGTTGGGTTTCAGTTTGCACCAGGTGCTGCCGCCATTATCGCAGGCGGTGCCGGTGATGCTCTGGCGCACCGTATGGACTTTCAGCACTTCGCGGAATTTTCGGCAGCGATGGCCGAGGCGGTTTTGAAAACTCGTCAGCGGCTCAATCGTGCCGTCGATATTTACATTTGTCCACGTATAATGCCTGTTATCCTGGATGTTGTTCATCACCCAGAAGAAGATATTGCTGTATTGGGCGCGTTCGGCGTCGGTCATCGCCGCGTAGAGGTCGCTGGCGAAGGCCGAATCGCCATTTTCTTCCTTCATCACGGGATCGACACGCGGGGCCTTGGATTGTTTCTTTTGCGAAGGCGCCACCGGCGCGCCTTGCAATTGGGGAGCAACGGCAAGGCCGGGCGGTGGCGCTGAGGGCAGCGCACTCTCCACTTTTTCCTCCGAGCTCGTTTTAAATTGGGCGTACATGAGAATTCCGGCAATGATCACAAAGGTGAGGAACAGATGGCGGGTGACGAGGTGAATCGGCAACCACAGCAGGCTGAACGCCAGTCGGATGACCATACGCGCAAGGTTAAACGGGATACGGAAGAGGAGCATGGGGGGTAGTATCTCGTATTTGGCATTGGGTATCTAGTGAAAAAGCCTACAGCTCACAGCCGACAGCTTACAGCTAAGAGGGTGCCAGCTGTAAGCTGTCGGCTGTAGGCTACGGGCTCCGGAGTCCGACGTGTTGCGGGTTAGGATTATTACGCGATGCCAGTGCCCTTGTCTCTGTCTTTCCAAGCGAGACCGGGAGTATTTTGGAAGTGTTCCAGAATTTCTTTCATATCTTCGGCAGAAATTTCTACCCCTTTGGGGAAAGTTTTAGCGAATGCTTTGGCGAGTTCGGTAACGCTCACATCGTTGGCGACCATGATCTCTCGCTCACCTTCGTTCAACAGCGATTTGCGATTGCCGTCTTGATCGGTGATAGTGCCCGCAAATGAGCCAGTATCGTTTTCCAGCTGTGCTGCATAATTCGGATCGTCCTTCATCCGTCTGGTGATATCTTCAATGGCAGTTTTGAGGTTGGCGACAAACTCCTGCGCGGCTTTTTCGTAATCAGGGTTTTCTCCCAGATTCTGTTTGATTTCAATGATCCCAACATTCTCCAGAATACCATGCGCTTTTTCGTTGGGTGTACGATAGTTTTCGCGCTCGTTTTCTGCTTTGAGCTTGGCTAGAATGTCCTTGCCGGTGAGTTTGCCGTCGCCATCGACATCCGCGATGGGGGAATTGGGAAGTTTATCATCTGCCATGGGCCGCTCCTATACGATTAAGTATAAGGCAGAAGACTTAATATCTTATTAAGATTCGGAGGTTTTTTGAATGGCGGCGCGTGTATTGGCGCCCATCAAAATCGATTATAGTGGAATAAATCCAACATGTTCCATGGTTGCCCGCACAATGGGCTTGGCGATTTCGTTGGCCTTCTCGGCCCCGGCGCGGATGATGGTGTCGATGGCGGCGGTGTCGGTCATCAACTCGCGCATGCGGGTGGTGATGGGGGAGAGTTTGGCCACCGCCAAATCGGCGAGTTCGGATTTGAGTGCGCCGAAGTTTTTGCCGGCGAATTTTTCGGTGGCTTGGGCCACGGTGATGTCGGCGAGCGCAGCGTAAATTTGCAATAAATTGGCGGCTTCGGGCCGGGCTTTTTCGTCATAGGTAATTTCTGGATGCGAATCCGATTTTGCCTTCTTGAATTTCTTGGCGATGGTGTCGGCATCGTCGGTTAAATTGATGCGCGAATAGTCAGATTCTTCCGATTTGCTCATTTTCCGCGTGCCGTCGTTCAGTGACATAATCCGCGCCGCCGTCGGCATAATCAGCGGCTCGGGAAGGGGGAAGAATTCTTCCTTATACGCCCGATTAAATGCGCCGGCGATGTCGCGCGCGAGTTCGAGATGCTGCTTCTGGTCCTCGCCGACCGGCACATGGGTCGCGTGATAGCCAAGAATATCGGCGGCCATAAGGACGGGGTAGGCGTAGAGGCCGAGTGGAGCGTTATCCTTATTTTTTTCCGCCTTCTCCTTAAACTGCGTCATGCGGTTGAGCCAACCGAGCGGCGTATGGCAGCTTAAAATCCACGCCAGTTCGGCATGCATTGACACGGCGGATTGGTGGAAGATAATACTCTTTTTGGGGTCGATACCGCAGGCGACAAGGGCGGCTGCCATCTCGCGGGTATTTTGGGTGAGGGCAGCCGGGTCCTGCGGGACGGTGATGGCGTGTAAATCAGCCAGCATGAACAGGCATTCATGCGAATCCTGCATGGAAACCCAATTGCGGATCGCCCCCAGATAGTTGCCCAAATGGAGGTTCCCGGTGGGCTGAATGCCCGATAATACGCGTGGTTTCATAGGTGCTTTCCATAAGTCATTCTGGCGGAGGAATCCAGCGCCGAAAGCCCTCACCCAAAATTCGCAAGCGAATTTTGACCTCTCCCGGTGGGAGAGGTGCGCAAGAGGCACAGCCAAAGCCCCTTGGGTTACCTCTCCCACCGGGAGAGGTCGAAATCGCCCTTCGCGATTTCGGGAGAGGGCGTCGGGTGAAGGCATAAGCGGCTGGTTTATGGGGGATGCACCCTTTGTCACGCGCAAAAAAGGCTGAAGTTTCATAGAACTGTCACATTTCTCAGTCCGTTTTGGTGGTAGAATGAACATGGGAAAAACTATGCTCGAACCGAGTACCATCGAGGCTAGCCCGGCGAGGTCGCAAACTGCGACCCCTGTCGGTATGCCGCAAACTTCCGCCTCCACTGGGCGCGTATCGCCGTGGGGACGCTGGGCGTTTGAGAATAAAGCCGCCTACTCGAAAGACAATCCGCTGGCGTGGTATGGGCTGCGCAACGTGGCCATCAACATCGTGGGGATCATGGGCCTCATCGCCACGATTGTTCCCACACGGATGGGCATGGGTAAGCTCGCCCAATGGGCGGAGAAAAAGGGTTATAAACAATTCAGCGGGGTGATGAGCAATACCTACCTGCAAAATTCGCTGGGCGTGGGTGTTTCCTTCGCTACTTTCCGCACGATTTATAAAATGGGCCAGCGGGCCTATGACCGCGTGTTCGTCAAACCGCAATCGGCGGAAGAATCAACGCAGGCGGTGCACGACCTGCCGAAAACCCTGTTCAAGGATTTGAGGCAAATCGCGCCTTCGGAATATCCGGCGACGATGACGGCGGCGTTTGCGCTGGTCGGTATCCGCTCGGCGATTACGGGCGGTGCGCCGGAGCTTAAGGTCAATCACTGGCGGGATGTGACGGGATCGGCGCTTGCGGCGTACCCGGTGTTTTTCGAGCTCACCGAACATATGGGCCGGGCGCTGATGAAGCAGCACGGGCACACCACGCACGATACCAACGAACATCTCGACAAGGATAAGGAAACCTTTGGCGAATTCCTCACCCGCCAGTTACCCGCAGTCGCCATCGGTATCGTGCCTTATATCGGCTTTAATAATCTCGCTTATCGTCACACGGGGCGTCAGCTTTCCTACAATGCGGCGCAACGTGCGACGGGCAATCGCGCCATCGATGGGTTCTGGCAGGCGGCATGGAAAGAACGGCCTTACCAGCTATTCTGGATGTATACGCTGGGCCGCGATCTTTACATGGATGCGTATGATAAGGTTATCGGTAAAGTGCCTGCAGCGCAGCCACCGAAAAAAGACGAAACCCCATCGCCCAAAATTGTGAAAGCCTACCAGCAGGGCAGGGCGGTGGATGGCCCAATGTCCCAACAGCTTTCTGCTTCGTAATTCGTCATGCTCGCGCTTGTTGCGAGCATCCACCTTCAAGATGGATCCTCGGGACAAGCCCGAGGATGACGACATGAGGGTTTTACCAGTGACTTTTAGGTGCGAGAGCGTTATCACGCCCGCATGGGTGAGACATTTCCACGCTATCGTCGTTTACGCCGCACACCATGGATGCGGGCGCTGGTTGCCGAGCATTCGTTGCAGGTGACGGACCTCGTCTGGTCGCTGTTCGTGCAGGAAGGCGAAAACACAGCGACGAAGGTCGATGGATTGCCCGGCATCGAGCGGCTGACCATCGACCGCGTGATTGAAGCGGCAAAAGAGGCGGCGATCCTCGGCATTCCGGCGATTGCGCTATTTCCCGTGGTGCCCGTAGAAAAGAAATCCGAAAAAGCAGAAGAAGCGTTCCATGCCGATAATTTATTGTGCCGCGCGATTCGCGCGGTGAAAAAAGCCGTACCTGATATCGGCATCATCGGCGATGTGGCGCTCGATCCGTATATTTCCCACGGCCATGACGGGGTGCTGGATGCGCATGGCGAAGTCGACAACGATGCGACGGTTGCCATATTATGCAAGCAGGCGGTGGCGCTGGCATCAGCGGGTTGCGACATCATCGCGCCGTCGGACATGATGGATGGGCGCGTCGCGGCCATCCGCACGGCGCTCGACAAAGCAGGCTTTACGCAGATTCCAATTTTGTCCTACGCGGTGAAATATGCCTCATGCTTTTACGATCCATTTCGTAAAGCGGTTGGCTCCAAACAATCCAAACCCATCGACAAGCGTGGCTATCAAATGGATGTAGCCAATAGCGATGAAGCCATCCGCGAGGCGCTGCAAGACCTCAAAGAAGGTGCCGATATGGTGATGGTGAAGCCAGGGCTGATGTGTCTCGACATCATCGCCAAAGTGAAAGCGGCTTCATCGGTGCCCGTATTCGCCTATCATGTGAGCGGCGAATACGCGATGCTGAAAGCCGCCGCATCTGCTGGCTTGCTCGACGAAAAAGCGGCGATGCTCGAAACCCTGTTATCCCTCAAACGCGCCGGTGCCGACGCCATCCTCACCTATGCGGCGCGGGATGTGGCGAAGTGGTTGAAAGCGTAACTACTCGCCTTTTTTAATTTCGACCTTTGCGCCGCCGGGAAGTTCGATGGAGGTGGTTTTCGCCTCTTCAGCTTTTTTATTGTACAGGTAGCCGCCGACGGCGAGGGCGACAACGAGCAGAATGATGGTGGTGTTCTTATTCATGGGTGACTCCTTAATAATGATGTGTCGCAAGCAGTCTCGCGATGCGTAATGAAAACGCAAGCGCCAAATGAATTTAAAATTCAAAGCACCCGTCATGCTCGCACTTGTTGCGAGCATCCATTCCGAGATGGATCCTCGCGACGAGCGCGAGGATGACGAAATCTGTATTGTTTTTCTCGCGACGATGGAATCAGCGAATTCTTGACTTTGAACTCTGGATTCTACCGAGGCGAATACATCTCCACTTCGATCATGCCGCCGATGATGCGCTCTTTGGCGGTTGATACGCGGTCAATCAGTGCTTCGGAAATAATATTGCGGTTGTTGCTATCCACCGCGTAATCAAGCGCGCCTTCGCGGATACCGAGATATTTGATGCCCGGGCTCCAGCGGCCTTCATACGCAGTTTTGAGCGTGTCATACATGGCGATATCGACGCGTTTAACCAGCGAAGTGAGCACGCGGCCGGGATACAGCCCATTCTGGTTGCTATCGACGCCAATGGCGTAATTGCCGGTCTCATTCGCGGCTTTCAGTACGCCGAGGCCGGAGCCGCCAGCAGCAGCGAAAATGACTTCCGATCCGTTCTCGAATTGCTTCATGGCGAGTTCGTGGGCGCGGACGGGATTGCTCCATGCATCGGGTTTGTCGCCGACGAAATCGACATCGATGGTGATATCGGGCACGGCGTAACGCGCGCCCTGCATGTAGCCCACGGAAAAATTGCGAATGAGTGGCACATCCATGCCGCCGATGAAGCCAATATGGCCATTCTTTGAACTTTTGGCGGCAATGATGCCGACAAGGAAGGCGCCCTCATGGTCCTTGAAGATAATCGATTGCACGTTGGGGAATAATGGTGGCACCAATCCGTCGATGACGGTGAAATGCGTTTTCGGGTATTGTTCGGCGAGGTTGAGCACCGGCATGACGTTCTGATAGCCGACGGCGATGATGGGTGAGGCGCCAGAATCGGCAACTTCCTTAATGACGGTGTTGATGTTTTCTGAGGCGTCCATGCGCCGCTCAGTTACTTTGAAACTGAATTCTTTTTCTGCATGCTCGATGCCCGAGCGGGCGGCGTCGATAAAAGAACGGTCGGAGCCTTCCGCCGAATAAAGATAGATAATGGCGGGTTTGAAGGGGACTGGTTTGTCGGTGGCTACATCATTGGCGGCCATGCTGAGATGCGGCACGACAAGCATCAACGCCATCCAGTAAAAAAATCGTGCCCGAAACATTCTATCCCTTTGTTAACCTTGCGCCTTGTATCGAGGCTGCATTAATGTACTCTGACTTTATGCAGCATACCACTCAACCCGCAGTTTGCAAAGAAGACAAGGCCTTGTTCCTGCTTGCCGAGGCGATGCAGACGGAAAAGATCGACTTCTGGCTGCAGGGCATAGCGGATGAATTTCAAGGCGAATATCCACCCGATTGCGCCAAACGGCTGACCTTCCTGTCTGGCTTCACCGGGTCGGCGGGGCTGGGCGTATTTCGCGCGACGAAGGGTAAACATACGCTGTTTGTTGATGGGCGCTATACGTTGCAAGCCGCCCAGGAAACGGATCGCGACGAGTTCGATATCGTCAATAGCGGGGATGTGAGCCTCGCTGAATGGCTGGAGAAGGAAGTCGCGAAGGCGGTGGCTATCGGGTTCGACCCATGGCTGGTGAGTGAGCAACAAATCGGTGCATGGAAAAAAGCGACCGCCGCTTTACAGGTGACGTGGCGTGCGGTTCGCCCTAATTTAGTGGATAGTATCTGGGGCAGTCGCCCGGAGACGCCGGAGGGCGAAGTGGTGCTGCACGCCATCGCGTTTGCCGGTGCAACCTATCAGGATAAACGTGCGCAATTGCTGACGGCGATGACGAAATCGCGGGCGGATACACTCGTTATTACGCAAGCGGATGCGGTGAATTGGCTGCTCAATATCCGGGGCGACGATATTCCCTATAATCCGCTGCTGCTGTCGTATTTCGTGCTGACCAAGGCGGGCGAAGGCACGCTTTATACGTATGAACGCTCATTCAGCGCCGAAGTAAAAAAATACCTCAAGGACCAGAAGGTCGCATGGGGCAGTATCGCCGACATATTCGGCGGTTCGGAGCGACTCTTCGCCAAGGATTCACGGGTGATGCTCGACCCATCGCTTGCCGCGCATGGCTGGTGGATAAGGGCAGAAAAAGAAGGCTGGAAAATCATCAGCGCTGACGATCCGTCGCAGTTACCCAAAGCCTGCAAGAATCCGGCGGAGCTTGAGGGTATGCGCAGTGCGCATGTGAGCGACGGGCTGGCCTTATCGAAATTTTTCCATTGGTTCGAAAGCCGTGTGCGTGATGGCCAATTGCCGGACGAGTTGGACGTCAACACCGAGCTTTTGGCATTCCGCGAAGCGGGTGAGGGCTATAAAGGGCCAAGTTTTCCGACCATCGCCGGCAGCGGCCCGCATGGCGCGATTGTGCATTATCGGGCGAGCAAGCAATCCAACCGCCGGGCGCAGGCGGGTGAGTTATTCCTGCTCGATTCTGGCGGGCAATATGAGGGCGGCACGACGGACGTCACGCGCACGCTGTTTGTACCCGCGCCCAAAGGCGGTATGCCTTCAGCGGACATCAAGGACCATTACACGCGCGTGCTCAAAGGCCATATTGCGCTGGCCATGGCGGTATTCCCCGAAGGCACTTCGGGTGTGCAGCTTGATGCGCTGGCGCGGCAGTATTTGTGGCAGGCCGGGCTGGATTACGATCACGGCACCGGCCATGGTGTCGGCGCGCATCTCTGCGTGCATGAAGGCCCGCAGCGTATCAGCAAGCGTGGCAGCGCTGTCGCGCTGAAAGAGGGAATGATCCTTTCCAACGAGCCGGGATTTTACCTTGAAGGTAAGTACGGCATCCGGATTGAAAACTTAGTGGTGGTGGTGAAAGTCGGTGAAACGGCACAAGGCAAGCCGCAATATGGGTTTGAAACGCTCACCTTGGCGCCCATCGACACCCGACCTGTCGATATCAGAATGCTGACCTCGGACGAGCGCAACTGGCTCAACGATTACCACCAGCGGGTGTATAAGGCGCATGTGAACCAGCTCGACGATGCCGAGCGCCAGTGGCTCGCGGAAGCGACTAGGGCGATTTAGTTGTTCCATTGATTTTTCTGTGTTAAAGCCAATTTATGCCTGAGATTGCGCGTTTCTTTGGAATGATTGTGACCATGTATTTTAAGGAGCATGGCGTGCCGCATTTTCATGTGCGTTATGAGAGCCATCGGGCGTCTGTCGAAATTGAGAGTGGAGAAATACATGGAAAATTGCCGCCACGTGCGGTAAAGTTGGTCGAAGAATGGCGTTTGTTGCACCGGGCGGAATTGCTGGCCAATTGGCAGGCCGCTCGCACCAACCAGATGCTTAATAAAATTGCACCGCTGGAGTAAATCGATGGACTATCATGTAACCGATGCGCACCACGTCAAGGACTACAAAGTGTTCGTCGCTTTCAACGACGGCGTCACCGGCGAAGTCGATTTAAGTGAATGTGTGGAGGCGGGCGGCATCTTCGCGCCGCTGGCGGACATCGATTATTTCAAAACCCTGCGCTACGATGCCGACATCGAAACCATTGTCTGGCGTAATGGGGCGGATGTCGCGCCCGAATATCTGCGGCAGAAACTTCAGAAATAGTTATTGTGATTTCTCAACAAATTCAGCCATAATCTTCTTCACTCCGGCATGTTTGAAGGCAATTTCGAGATGGTCGCCTTCGCTGCTTAAAATTACACCGGTGCCAAATTTCTGGTGGAATACGCGCGTGCCTTTTTTGAAGGCGGAAGTTTCTGGCTCCACGCGCCCACTGAGTATTTGCTCCACTTCTTTCTGGAACATGGCGGGACCGGTGGCGCGGCGGCTATACGGCCCGCCATCCAAAAACTCGACCGCATCGGCGGGAACTTCCGCGACAAAGCGCGACGGCATTTGCGATTGCCACTGGTTGTAAATGCGCCGGTTGGCGGCGTGCGAAATCGTGAGGTGCTTGCGCGCGCGGGTGATGCCGACATAGGCGAGGCGGCGCTCTTCCTCGAGTCCCGCATTGCCCGATTCATCCATCGTGCGCTGGCTGGGGAACAGCCCTTCTTCCCAGCCGGTTAAAAACACCACGTCGAACTCGAGGCCCTTGGACGCATGCAGCGTCATGATGCTGACCATATCGACGTTCTGCTGCTCGGCATGGTCGGTGACGAGACCGACATGTTCGAGGAATTCGGCGAGCGAGGGGAAATCGGTAAGTGCCCGCACCAACTCGCGTAAGTTGTCGACGCGGCCGGCGGCTTCAGGCGATTTGTCCGTTTGCCACATGGAACGGTAGCCGGATTCCTCGAGCACGAGGTCGGCGAGCTCGGCAAGCGGCAGCTCGCTCGACCGCCAGCGCGAAAACTGGTCGATGAGTTTTTGCAAGGTGATGCCGGTTTTACCTTTGATGTTGCCCGCAGTCAGCAAGCGCTCTATGGCAGCATAGAGTGACGTATTATCGGCGCGGGCGGTGATATGGAGTTGCTCCATCGTTGCCTTGCCGATGCCGCGCTTGGGTGTGTTAATCACACGTTCGAGCGCCAAATCATCATGTGGCTGGGCGATGATGCGCAGATAGGCGATGGCGTCCCGGATCTCCATACGCTCATAGAATCGCAAGCCACCGACGACTTTGTACGGAATAGCAAGGGTGAGGAAGCGTTCCTCAAAGGCGCGGGTCTGGTATCCGGCGCGTACCAGCACTGCCATTTCTTTCAGTGAGATTTTATCGCGCTGAAAGGACTCGATTTCTTCGCCGATAAAATGTGCTTCCTCAACATCATCCCACACGGATTTGATACGAATGGGCGCGCCTTCCTTGGAATCCGTCCATAAAGTTTTGCCAAGGCGGCCCTGATTATTGGCGATGAGTTGCGAAGCGGCGTTCAAGATCGCCGCGGTGGAGCGGTAATTGCGCTCCAGCCGAATAATTCTTGCGCCGGGATATTCCTGATCGAACTTGAGGATGTTGCCGACCTCCGCGCCGCGCCAGCCATAGATGGATTGATCATCATCGCCGACGCAGCAGATATTTTTATGGGCGATGGCGAGCAGCTTGAGCCACATATATTGCGACGTGTTGGTGTCCTGATATTCATCGACCAAAATATAGCGAAAGCGATTGGAATATTCCTGTAGCACGTCCGGGTGTGCGGAAAAAATAGTGAGGTTGTGCAGCAACAGGTCGCCGAAATCGACGCAGTTGATGGATTTCAATCGACGTTGATACAACGGATAGATTTTAGCAGCGACTTGCGCGGCGGAATAAGTGCCGGGCTCAGTGGGAATTTTATCTGGCTTGAGCCCGCGATCTTTCCAGCCCTGGATGATGGCAAGCACCACGCGTCCGGGGAATTTCGTGTGGTCGATGTTGTTTTCTACGAGCAGGGCTTTGATAAGCCGGTGCTGGTCGTCCGCATCGAGGATAGTGAATTGCGGCGTGAGGCCAATAAGTTCCGCATGGTGACGGAGGATTTTGGCGCCGATAGAGTGAAAAGTGCCCAGCCACAGCGAGCCGGTTTCACGTCCAGAAGCTTCAGCGCTGGATAGTAATGCTGCCACGCGACCACGCATTTCGGTGGCGGCTTTGTTGGTGAAAGTTACGGCAAGAATCTGGCTGGGAAATGCGCGTTTGGTAAGAATAAGGTGAGCAAGACGCGTCGTAAGCACACGTGTTTTTCCTGTACCTGCCCCTGCCAGCACCAGCACCGGCCCCTCCGTGGCCTCCACCGCCTGACGTTGTTCAGCATTCAGCGTGTCGAGGTAGGAGTTTGCTATTTCTTTTTGTAATTGTGCGGTCATTTCACCATCCGCTGTTACCATATCGGTTGCTTGTGTATATCGCAATGACGACAGCAAAATCTTGCGGTGTGGAGAAGTTTTGTTACAACCTTTAGCTTAAGAACCTAGGTGTGTGATGCGATTCTTTCGCCTGTTTGTTATCCTGTGCTGTATTATTGCGGTGGCGATGCCTGCCGATAGTGAGGCTGCGCGCAAACGCAAAGGTAAGCGTAGTGTACATCGGGCTGCGCCTGTGCTCGGCGTCAAAGATCCGCGTTATGCGGCGGTGATCATGGACCCCAAAACCGGTGAAGTTCTGCATCAGCAAAATGCCGATAGCAGGCGTTTTCCCGCCTCCCTCACCAAAATGATGACGCTCTATCTTCTGTTCGAGGAATTAGAGAAAGGTGAAATCTCGCTTGATGACGATATGGATGTCTCGTCCAACGCTGCCGTTCAACCAGAAACCAACATTAATCTCGAGTCTGGCGATGAAGTGCCGGTCGAACTTGCGATTAAGGCGATGGTGGTACGCTCGGCCAATGATGTGTCGGTGGTCATTGCCGAAGAGTTAGGGGGCAGCGAACAGGGATTCGCCCGCTTGATGAACGCGAAAGCCGCTGCGCTTGGTATGCGCAACACGCATTTCAAGAACCCCAACGGCTTACCCGATGCCGGACAATACACCACGGCCAAAGACATGGCGAAGCTCGGTATTGCTCTCAAGCGCGATTTTCCACAGTACTATCCCTATTTCAGCACGCGCGAATTCAGCTGGAACGGCGTCAGCTACTTCACCCATAACCGCGTGATGTTGCGCTATTCGGGGGTAGACGGCATCAAGACCGGCTATATCGGCAAGTCAGGATTTAATGTGGTGAGTTCCGTGGTGCGCGGCGGCAGGCCGCTCATCGGTGTGGTGATGGGCGGCGGCACGGGCCGCTGGCGCGACGATAAAATGATTGAGTTACTGAGCGGCGGATACACCAAACTTGCATCGCGCGGCCAGCAGCGCGGGACAATTTATGCGCAGAATCTTCCGCGTTCGCCACTTGGGGAGGAAACCACCGTGGCCCAGGCAGCCACCAGCGATGCGGCGGTGCGTAGTGCGGATACGTTCGCCAGTGTGGAGGCGGATCGCGGGATTATTCAGGAGGAGCAAAAAGAAATCACTACAGCAGCGTCACCAACCACCAGGCTTCCTGATCCTGACATCGCTGTGAAGGCGCCAGTGCCGAAAGTGATCACGACCACTCCCACCAAAGCGCAAGTGCTTGTTCTGCGGCCCGCATCGGGTGGTAAAGACACTGGCTGGGGCATTCAGGTCGGCGCGTATGCGAGCAAACTGCTCGCAGAAAAAGCGGCGAAACAGGCGCAATTGCTGGCGAGCCCGAATCTTAAAGGCTCGAAGATCCTGATAGGGGCGGCGAGCAAGACGGCGATCGTCCACCGGGCGCGGCTTGAAAATTTGTCGGAAAATCAGGCAAAAACAGCATGTAATATGCTTATTTCCAAGAATTCCCCATGTTTTATTTATAAATCCGGCACGCAGAATCTTTAGGGTGCATGCAGTATCCACCAAGTAATGATTGGGCACCGATAAAAAATTAAACTTATTAGATTCAATGGCTTGCCAAATAATCTCGATTTTTATGCTTTAACGTTAACGATTTAGTAACTACTTGTGGTATAAGATGTGGGTGTAAGGAAAGATTATGTTCGATCTTAGCAAAGCACCTGATGTAAGAAATTCGCCGGCCATACAAAATATGGACAAGCTGTTTACCAGCTTTGTTCATTGGTTGGGCGATGCTACGGCTAGGCAAGTCGGCCGTGCCGCAGAAGGCCTTGGCAACACGTTCAGCGATTTGGGTACGGCAGTCGGCTCATTCTTGCCAGATAGGGATTCGTTACCGGGCTTTTCGGGTGGTGTCTCGTCCTCACTCGCTGCTGATAGAACGCCAGCAGTTGCCATTGCACAAGAGCGTACCCCGTTCGATGCGGACCACAATAGTATCGTACTCGCATCTGTACCGGATGTAAGGGTTAAAGCTGCCCGTGGTAGCGGCATTGGTGCTTAATTAATCGTGACTGAATCACAAAAACCGGCGGGCATGTCCCGCCGTTTTTGTTTGTACATCATCACGAGCCCCGTAACAAGTACGGGGTAAACTCCGCGAAGCAATCCAGCTAAATTTTCTAAACGCCGTCATGCTCGCGCTTGTCGCGAGCATCCACTCTGAGCTGGATCCTCGGGATAAACCCGAGGATGACGTAGCCTGAGTTACTTCACGGATAATCAGATCATCGATCATTGAATCATCATTTTTTTAGAACGGCGCGAGCACGTCGATGACCTGCTGGCCCCAGCGCGGCTGCTCGATATCACTGATCTGGCCACGGCCGCTATAGGTGATGCGGGCCTGGGCTACCTGTGAGGATTCGATCGTGTTGTCCGAGTTAATGTCTTGCGGACGGATAACGCCTCTCACCGACACTTCACGGATTTCGTAGTTCACCAGGATCTCCTGTGAGCCTTCGATGACAAGATTGCCGTTGGGTAGCACCTGGGTGACGAGCGCGGCGACCTGCGTATTGATGGTTTCTTTGCGGTCGATTTTACCGTTGCCGTTGGTCTGGCTGGAGCCGGTGATATCGAGTAAGCTGGCAGGATTCGCATTGCCCGGCGCTAAAATACCGACATATTTCTCCCAACCCATGACTTTGGGTGCAGCGAGGCTTTCTTTGCTGTCACGCTGGCGGTCGGTGCGGTTGTCGAGTTTAGCCTGATCGGCGATGGCGACGTTCACGCGCAGGATATCACCTACACGTGCTGCGCGCTGGTCGCGGAAGAAGGCGCGCGAGCCGGGCTGCCATAATGAATTTGCCGTACGTGCCGTCTGCGGTTCGGGATCGGGCAGGGGCCATGACATGGGTGTATAATCTGCGCGGTTTTGCGGATTGGATACGTGGGATAGCGGTGGTTTCTTGCCGACTTGCGACAGTTTGTCGATGGTCTCGGCGCAGCCGGTGAGAGCCGTGCACAGTACGGCGAATACAAAAATACGAGAATGCGGGAATACGGAAATTTCTTTTTCTGAACGCTTCATAAATGCTCCTACATCGTTTTTTCGGGATTGGCTTCGACATGGCCTTTTGCTTCAACGCGCGCGGTCACGGCGCGGCCGGTTTTCATATTCTTCACACGGATGAGGGCGCCCTTTGCGCCGTCTTCGAGCGCCTCGCCTTGATCGCGGATATGCACGGAGGGGGCGGTGAAAGTCATTTCGACCGCGTCGCCTTTTTTGATCAATACGGGCTCGGCGATTTCATTGCCGCGCATCGGCCGGTCGGCTGAAATCATGCGCAACGGTGATTTGCCGAGGATGCTGCTCGCATTAGTGATGGTATCCTTGCGCAGTTGACGTTCAGGGATCTCACGCATGACAATGTCCGAAGCTTCGATTACATCGCCATGGTTAAATTGGCGGGTGAGCACGGGCACTGAAATCAGTGTGTCGTAGCGACCGGAAACGGCGCGCACGGATTCGGTCGCTTTGTTGCCGACGATGAAAGCCTGTCCCTGCCAGCGATGGGCGGCGGTATCGATTTGCATCGCTTGCAGCGTAATTTTCAGCGGATGGTCGGCGGCATGGAGTATCGGCGCCAGGCCGGGATCCATCACGGCGCGAATGGATTTATTGTCGGCCACCTGCCGCTTAATCTGTTCAGCGGCGGCTTTTTCAACGTCGGCGCGGCTGACAGTGAAAAACGGCGCAGGTGCACTGACTGCCGGTGTCAGCGCAGCCATTTCAGCCGCTGTCGTTGCAGCGGGTGCTTGCGGGTATTGCCAATTAGCGGCGTGGGCAGTGGTTGTCATGAGCATGGCAGCTAGCGAAATTACGAATCCACTTTTTTTCATTTTCTACTCCCTAGTTCCTATACGGACTGATTCAGCGATTGCAGCATCTGGTCGGCGGCGCTCAAAACTTTTGTGTTCATTTCATACGCGCGCTGGGCGATAATGAGGTCGGTGATTTCCGCCACCGGATCGACGTTGGAATTTTCGAGATAGCCCTGCAACAGCGTTCCCATACCGTCGATGCCTGCATTGCCGAGGTTCGGATTGCCCGAGGCGGTCGTTTCTAAGAACAGGTTGTCGCCGGTGGCCTGCAAGCCGTTGGCGTTCACGAAGGATGCCATTTCAAACTGGCCGATCTGTGAAGGGTCTACCTGACCTTGCACCGTTACCTCAACCACACCGGATGAGTTGATGCTGACACCCGTTGCCGTATCCGGCACGGTGATCGCCGGGCGAACGGTGAAGCCGTCGCGGGTGACAATGATGCCGTCTGCCGAGAGTTTGAACGCGCCGTCGCGGGTATAGGCGACGGTGCCGTCGGGTAATTCGATTTGGAAATAGCCTTTGCCCTGCACGGCCATGTCGAGCGAGTTTTGTGTATTCTGCAACGTTCCTTGCCCGGTATCACGCGAGATGGCACCGGTTTTGACGCCGAGACCGACTTGAATCCCCGCGGGCTGGATGGTGCCCTGATCGGTTGAGTTGGCGCCCACGCGCTTTAAATCTTGATAGATAAGGTCTTGAAATTCGGCACGTTCGGTTTTGAAGCCGGTCGTCGTCATGTTCGCAAGGTTCTGCGAGATCGTGTCGATATTCATTTGCTGGGCGGCGAGGCCGGTGGCGGCGATGTTCAGTGAACGCATAGTGTTGACTCCTGTTTAACTTCTTTATCCTTGTCTGGCGCGGACATAGGTTTGGCTGGCTTTACGTTGAAGGTCGTACATCACTTCGATAAATTTGGCCGATGATTCGACCGCACGCGAAAGTTTAATAACGCG
>JANNSK010000091.1:0-11124 GCA_031402515.1 Alphaproteobacteria bacterium
GGGGGGAGCGGGCACCGAGCAAGTGGAGAGCTTGGCACCGAGCAAGCGGGGAAGGGCTGAATGAAACCAAAACGTCGCAGTAGGGCGAAGGTCACCATCGGCGGTACGCCGACGCGCAAGCAGGCGGCGGCGGAGTTCAGCCGCAAGAAGGCGCGGTTGCGCATGAAGCATCTCAAGCGGCGCGGACTGATGGTGGTGGGGATTGCGATCGTTGCTTATGTTGGCATCGGGGGCTGGTGGTTGCACCATAATGGTCGTATTCAGAAATCGAGCGAAATGGCCGCGACCAGTTTTTGGGAAATGACGGCGAGTGCGGGGTTTCGTTTAAAGCAAGTCTACCTCGTCGGTCGCCATCATGCGGATGTAAAAGTGGTGCGGGCGGCGCTTGATGTCAAACCCGGCGCGCCGATTCTGGCGCTGTCGCTTGATGCGATGAAAAAGCGTCTTGAGGCAATTCCCGAAGTTAAAACGGCGGTGATTGAGCGCGAGCTTCCCGGCACGCTGAAGGTGGCGCTGGTCGAACGCAAACCGGCGGTCATCTGGCAGCATGATGGAAAGTATTTACTGGTCGATGCTGACAGCATGATCTTGAGCCGCGAAAAATATCCAGATGTGGGTAAACTGCCGCTGATGGTCGGCGATGATGCGCCCCAACATGTGCAGGAATTGCTCGGTGTGCTTGACAGCGCGCCGATGCTTCGCGCACAGGTGGTCGCGGCAATCCGGGTGGGCGACCGCCGCTGGAATCTTGAGCTCGCCCGCGACATCACGGTGATGCTGCCCGAGGATACGGCGAAGGAAGCCTGGCTCAGATTTGCGGGGCTTGTGGAACGCGAAGGGTTGCTGACACGCGCCATCCGCAGCGTCGATATGCGGCTTGAAGACCGCGTGTTCATTATGCCGCTCGAGCAACAGGCGCCGCCGATTATTTTGACGAATGCGAGAGAGACATGAAGCGAGTGATCAGAGTCGAGAGTCGAGTAAAGTAAGACAGGGTCGAGACTCTTTTTTTGAGTTTCCCCATGCGTAACGCCACACCAGCCAAACCCGGAATCATCGCCGCGCTCGATATTGGCACGACCAAAATCGCCTGCCTCATCGCGCGGCGGAACGAGGAAGGGCAGCTCGCCGTGATCGGCATCGGCCACCAACTCGCGCGCGGCATAAAATCCGGCGTGATTACCGATATTGCCGAGGCCTGCACGTCGATTACCGCCGCCGTACATGCCGCCGAGCAAATGGCTGGGGAGACCATCGAGGATGTGGTGGTATCGGTAAACGGCACCAACCTCAAATCGCGCACCGTGACGGTGGAGCTTGATGTGCTGGCCGATGGCGTGTCGGACCAGGATATTGCCGATATTATCCATGAAGGCTGCGCCTCGATGGAGAGTGATGAGTCGAGCATCCTGCACTGCTTCCCCGCGCACTATACGTTGGATGCAGCGCGCGGATTGCGCGATCCGCGCGGCATGATCGGCAAAAAACTCGGCGCCGATTTGCAGATTATCACGGCGCGGGCGCCCTACCTTAAAAACCTCACGCAATGCATCGCGCGGGCGCATTTGAACATCAGTGATTATGTCATGACGTCGCATGCCTCGGCGCTGTCGGTGCTCGAGCGCGACGAGATGGATTTGGGGGTCACCTGCATTGATATGGGTGGCGGTGTTACGAGTTTTTCGGTATTTGTCGCCGGGCGTAATGTGTATTCAGATTCGATTCCCATTGGTGGAAATCACGTGACGAACGACATCGCGCAGGGATTGTCGACCGCGCTTAATTCCGCCGAACGGCTGAAAACGCTGCATGGCAGCGCGGTTAATTCTGCCAAAGATTCCGAAGTGATGATCGACGTGCCGCAACTCGGCGAGCGCGAGGACGAGGACGAGCCGACCACGATGCCGCGCGCGATGCTGGTCGGCGTGATTCGCCCGCGCATGGAAGAAATTTTTGAACTCATTAGAGATAAGCTCGAAACCAGTGGGATGGATAAAATCGCCGGGCGCCGTTGCGTACTGACCGGTGGCGCGAGCCAGATGTTGGGCGTCGGCGACCTCGCCGCCAAAATGCTGGGCAAACAAGTGCGCAAGGGCAAGCCGCTGGCCATTCCCGGCATGGCGGAAGCCGTATCCGGCCCGGCATTCTCTGCCGTTGTCGGCATGCTGCACTACGAAACCGTGCAGACATGGGAGGAGGAAATTCTCGCCTCCGACTCCTCCCGCCGCGTCTGGTTGCCCGAGCGCATGCTGAATTGGTTTAGAGAGAATTTCTGAGGTGAAATAAAAAAGGCTGGGGGCGGATATGACAAGCACAGAAGCCGCGCACCCAGTACTCTAAGGTTTCGGGAGAATTTTTAATCGCGCAGGTCGAGGCGGACTTCGATGCGCTCGACACGGTGGCGTAACTCGGCCAGTTCGACGGTCGGCCGTGACCACTGCGGCCATATGGGTATCGAGCGATGTGATCCGCTCGAAAATACGGTTCTGGCCGGTTCTAATATCCCCCAACTCCTTACGCATCACACGCAGATGTTCTAGGATCAGGTTATGTTCTTCGTCTACCATGGAACCACTATAACCGATCCGCCCGCCATGCGCAATCCACCTAAACCCAAACGCCGTCATGCTCGCATTTATTGCGAGCATCCACGCTGAGATGGATCCTTAGGGCGAGCGCGAGGATGACGGAGCTCTGGATTGCCATCCGCCTTAATCACTGATTTTTAATGATTTTTTATGCATACGATCACGTCGTGACGAATTGTGACAGTTCCGTGAAGTTTTCAAAAATCGTGTTTTTGTTAATGATTTGTTAATAAGGGGGGGGGGTAGAATGCAAGCTATACGTCGTCGCATGGTGCGGCGTTTAACGAATAGGATGGAGTTGAAGATGGCTGGAGTGACTTTCTTTAAGCGAACGGGGTATGAGCATAGTTGGGTTGATGAGCCCATGACTGAAGCGCAAGTTGCGCCCCTCTTGGAACGGATTAAAAAAGGCTTTGTAAAAAATAGCATCACATATCACAACCCTGAAGAAGTAAAGCAATTTGAAGGTATGGTAGCGGGCTCCCATAAAGAAGAAAGCGCACTTCTTCAGGTAATGGAGGCACTGCTCAGGCCCAAAGCTCCATATACGAATCGGGACTCTCTTCCCATTGTTCGCGAAGGCTCGTTCTCCGGGGGGATGGATCTGCCGCTGATTCTTGCAGTGGACCCTGCCGCAGAGGCTCGCGGAGGCCCATTTTCTGGACCGGATTACATCTATGGAGTAGCTTTTCTTGCCGTTGATCCAAATGCAAAAGAGGCGATCTTGGAGCGCGCAAGAAATATAACGCCGAAGGAGCTTGCCGATAGAATTAACGAAATTTATCGGGCAGAAAATCAGCAAGCGATGCTGGAACCTTCATCGAAGGGTGTGCCGGTTGCCGAAGGATTCACGAAGAGTGGTGCTGGCATCACGCGATTAGGTTAAATAGATTCGCTCACTCGATCAAAACGGCGCCCGTCAAACGGCGCCGTTTTTATTGGGGTGCGTGTGCCGCTTGCTCGGTGGTGTCATCCCGGCTGCCAGCGCCAGTAGGCGATGGCACGCCGGGATCCGGGTGCAAAAAATATCAGGAGACATTTTTTGCAAAACAAAACTCCTGAGATGCGTGATTTTTAGTTGTTTCAAAAAGTCTCCTGACTTTTTGAAACATCCGGATCCCGGTGTTGTCCGGTCTACTGACCGGCCAAACCGGGATGACAGACCTGTGCTGGTTTCGGCCAAAACCCCTGTGGACTACTCGAACATTTCCTTTACAGGCCGTCCCATACTACATATAGTGGTGGGCAATAAATAAAAACATATTCCACTTCGGCAAGAATCCTGATTTCAATCGTGTGTGCAAAGGATTTGCCATGACCATCAACCTTCACCTGCCATCCCAGCTCGAAACCTTGAAGCCGCGCATCACCGTGATTGGTGTGGGCGGCGCGGGCGGTAACGCGGTCAATAACATGATCGCCTCGAATCTCGAGGGCATCGATTTCGTGATTGCGAACACCGACGCGCAAGCGCTCGAGAACGCGCTGACGGACCGGGTGATCCAGCTCGGCATTTCGGTGACGCGCGGACTCGGCGCTGGTGCGAAGCCGGATGTGGGCCTCGCTGCGGCTGAGGAAGCGATTGAGGATATCATCGACCATATTCAGGGGTCGAACATGGTGTTCATTACTGCCGGTATGGGCGGCGGCACCGGCACCGGCGGCGCGCCGGTTGTCGCGCGGATTGCCAAAGAACATGGCATGCTCACCGTCGGCGTGGTGACGAAACCGTTCCAATTCGAAGGCGCGCACCGTATGCGTTTGGCTGAAGCGGGGATTCGCGAGCTGCAGCAATATGTCGACACGTTGATCGTGATCCCGAACCAGAATCTCTTCCGCATCGCCAATGAAAAAACCACCTTCGCCGAGGCGTTCCGCCTTGCAGACGAGGTATTGCACTCCGGCGTGCGCGGTGTCACCGACCTTATCGTGAAGCCGGGTCTGGTGAATCTCGACTTCGCCGACATCCGCGCCGTCATGGCCGAAATGGGCAAGGCGATGATGGGCACCGGCGAAGCCACCGGCGACCAGCGTGCGTTGCAAGCAGCCGAGGCGGCTATTTCCAATCCGCTGCTTGATGATGTGTCGCTCAAAGGCGCGCATGCGGTGCTGGTGAATATCACCGGCGGTCAGGACATGACGCTGTATGAGGTCGATGAAGCGGTGAACCGCATCCGCGATGAAGTGGATGCCGATGCCAATATCATTTTCGGTTCGACGTTCTCCGACGCGATGGAAGGAAAAATGCGCGTTTCCGTTGTTGCTACCGGTATCGAAGCGGCGGAAATGAAACAGCAACGCGCATCGTCTGGCGAACTGGTGGTTGCGGCCCAGCTGCCTGCGGCGCCACGCAAAACGTTCGGCTCGGTGGCGGCAACGTCGTCACGCCCGGCCACGCCCCAACGTGAGCGCACCCCGGCGGAGATTGTGCGTCAGGCGGGAACGACCTCGGTGCAGGAAGCGGTGCGTCAGGCAACCGTCTCGCGTCCGGCAGCGGAACGCGTGGCTGAGCGGGCTGTTGCGCCGCAACTATCCGGCGGATTGCCGCCGACGATTCGGATTATCGACGAGGCCGTGCGCGATCAGGAAGAACAACGCGTCGCCGCACAACAGCAAGCCGCTGCCGCGCAGGTGGCGTCCGAGCAAGCCCGCGCCGTTGCACCGGTACGTCCGGCAGCGACGGAAGCCAGTCCGCTTGGTCCATTATTCGTCAGTCCACGTGCCGAGCAACCCGGCCAGCGTACGTTGTTCACCAACACCGCGCCGAAATTCGTCGAGGATGAGGAAGTGGTCGAAGAGGCCGCTTCCAGTGGGAAAAACATTTTCGGGCGTTTGGCCAATGTCGGCAAGGCGATTGCCGGAGGCCGTGCTGAGGCTGCTGCTCGTCCCGCACGTGAGCCGGCTGTTGCTCCACGCAAAGCCGAAGTCAAAGAAAGCGCCCCCCACGCGGCGGACGAGGAAGAGCTTTACGATATTCCGGCTTTCCTGCGTAGACAGGCGAATTAGTTTGAGTTCCTTACTTTTACAGCAACCCCTTCGCCGCTGCATCGCGCAGGGCTTTTTCGACGCGGGCGCTATAGCCACGGCCCTTGGCCTTGATCAGCGCGATTAAATCTGGCGGAAGGCGGAAGGCGATCATCTGTTTGCGCACGGGTTTACGCGGACGTCCACGACGGATGAGCTTGTCGCCGACATACAGATCGGCGGCATCGAACCATTCCTGGGTTAGTTCTGGAGCATCATCCGGGTCAATCCAGGGAGTTCCGGTAGACTTTTTTTTCTTTTTCATTGGCCTTCCTCATTGAAATAATGTGATACTTTGCGCCGCGCGGCGTCCATACCACCACCACTAACACTCCGCGCAACTGTCCGGTGGTAACATAGCGCGTTTCGCCATAATCCTTCCGCGTGTCCTCACGCGTGTAATGAACGGCACCAAATACTTCAGGCGCATGTTCAAAATCAAACTGGCGGTGCTGAAGTGTAAGAGTCCGCTTGGTGGGATCATACGTGACCTTCATCTACCGATTGTATTAGCAATAATTCGAAAGTCAATCATTATTGTATTAGCAATAAATAGAGGCGACATGTAACAATCGGTTAGAAACCGTGTATTGATGCTTGTTCTCAATAGGTTAGATTCTGTCCAACGAGCCGGTTCACGGCCCTCAACAAACCATGGATGGAACATGCTGTCCCCCCGCGATTCTGACCAATTCTTTCAAGCGACCGTCGCCGCCGAAGTCAGCTGTGTGGGCGTGGCGCTCCATACCGGCGACATGGTGAACATGACGATTCGCCCGGCACCGGCGCATAGCGGCATCACCTTCATCCGCAAGGACCTTCCCGAGCCGAATAACAAAGTCCATGCGACATATGATGCCGTCACCGAAACCACCCTCGGCACCACGATTCGCAATGCGGCGGGGGTTTCCGTGGCGACGATTGAGCATGTGATGGCGGCGTTGTGGGGTGCGGGCATTGACAATGCGCGCATCTGGCTCGACGGGCCTGAGGTGCCGATTATGGACGGCTCGTCCGAGCCGTTCGTGTTCCTGCTCGACTGCGCCGGTCGTGTACAGCAGAAGGCTACGCGCCGCCGCATTAAAGTATTACGTGAAGTGCGTGTGGAGGAGGCGGGAAGCATCGCCACCATCCGCCCGCATGACGGCTTTGCGCTGGATGTGGAAATCGTCTTCAACCATAAACTGATTGCAACACAACGGGCTAGCTACGACTTCTCAGGCGTTAGCTTCAAGCAGGCGCTGTCGCGCGCCCGCACCTTCGGCTTCGCGCGCGATGTCGAGAAAATGCGCGCGGCGGGACTGGCGCGCGGCGGATCGCTGCATAACGCTATCGTGCTTTCGGAGGAGGAAATCCTCAACGAAGGCGGCTTACGCTACGCCGACGAATTCGTCCGCCATAAAGCACTCGACTGCGTGGGCGATTATTTCCTCGCCGGTGGGAGTATCGAGGGGCGGGTTTCGACCACACGCCCCGGTCACGGCATCAATAACAAGTTGCTGCGGGCGCTGTTTGCTGATTCCGCCAACTACCGTATTGTCGGTGATGATGCAGTGTCCATCCCCTCCCGCGTCACCCGCGCACCGATGGCCGAGGTTGACGTCGCGTTTGCTTAGTCGGGTTGCCCTCTCCCGAAATCGCTGCCCTCTCCCAAAATCCGTAAACGGATTTTGGCCTCTCCCGGTGGGAGAGGCGTATCCGCTCACGCGGATTGGCAGAAAAGAGCAAGAACGCGCGGATTGGAAGCAAGAATCGAGGCTGTGCCGCTTGCTTACCTCACCCATCGGGAGAGGTCAAAATCCACTTTAGTGGATTTTGGGAGAGGGCATGCGGACAGGATATATCTAAATCCTCGGCAAATGCTTCGGCACTTTGTATTCAAGGAACGGCAGGAATTTTACCAAAGGCCGGAAGATGCTGCGCTCGTTCATGGCGAGGGCGTATTCGACATATTCGGGGTAGTTCGATAGGTGAAGCTCCTCGGTGCGGGCGCGCAGGTAGTAGATGAGGTTGACGCCGGAAAGCAGCACGCAATCGCGCGCGGCGCTGACCCATGAGTCGCCGTGGATGAAGGGAATCGACACCAGCCACCAGCTGATATTTTTGGTCACATAGGCCGGGTGTTTGGTGAAGCGATACGGGCCGGAGGTAACAAGCCCGCGATAGGTGAGGTTGGAAAAACGAATGCCGAGGCAGACGGTGGCCAGCGAGTAAATTGCCATCAGCGACAGGATGGAAACGCCCCAGGCGACGAGCAATACATCGTGGCCCTGTAGCCAGCGCGTCCAGTTCGGGCCGTTATCGTAGGCGAAGAAATGCGCGTATAGCATGCTCTGCCAGAAGGGTACGTAGCAGGCGAGCGCCACCACCCAGCCGCGGAAGGTGGGGTCGGATGAGCGGATATGGGCGTTCAGGATACGCAAGGTGAGCACGTAGCCGATACTGGCAAACAACAAATCGGCGAACATGACGATGCGGTCGGCAAGGTCGTAATAGGTCATGAAGGTCGCGTCGTAGGTGACGGGGAAGCGGAAGCCTACGAGGCCGTTAATGGAGTCCGACGCGTAGGTAAGCATGAGCGGCAGGAAGAAAGCTTTGACCAGCCAGTTGCGATAATGGCGGCCGATTTCCATCCAGTCGCGGCCTTTGATTTTGCCAAGTGCCAGCAGTGCTACTTCATTGTAGGCGTCGTGTTGATTGCCGTCGCGCCGCATCACCCAAGCGAAATAGAACGGCGTAGTAATCAGCAGGAAGGGCAGGCCAAGCGAGACCATTTGCCAATAGCGGTTATAAAGATCGCCATGATATTCGGGCAGGATAAAATACAGCAGCGCGAAGCTGATGAAGGTGACGACGAGGCCAAAACATTTATGCGCCAGCGCACGGAGATCGAGTTTGTGGCGGGTGGCGGAGCCGAGTCCGGCTGCCTTCTCGCGATACACGCGAAACACGAACAGGTCGGCGATGACCGGCGGCGTTGCACCGGCGAGCATGACGAGCAGCGTGGCGGAAAGCGCGTCGATATCGGGGGCGGCGAGGCGCAGCAGGGCGATCATCGCCAATGCCATGCCGTATCCCAGCAGGCTGACGGATAGGTCGGTGGCCGAGGGAGGAAGGGCTGGTTGTGTGCTCATCAGAAGGGGCTCTTTGCTTTATAAGGCGCGTTACTGCCCGGCACCTTGGTGAAATGGTAGCCGGTGATGGTGAAGCCCATTTTGTGATAGAACCGATGCGATAGCATGTTGTGCACATAGGCGTCGAGCACCATGATGTCGCATTGCTCAGCGACGGCCTTTTTCTCCAGCCACCGGGTGAGTTTCTCGCCAATGCCCTTGCCGCGATACGCGTCATGCACCACGAAATTGTCGATATCGAACTGGCGCCCGCACCAGAATCGCATCCCGATCCAGAAGCCACTTAAAGCCACCATGCGTTTGCCGTCGAACACGCCGACCGCGCGGTAACCCAGGGGAATCATGGCTTTCAGCCGTTTTTCGAACTCAGGCCGGCCGACATAGGGGCTGAGCAGCTTGACCAGCGGATAGATGCTCGCCAGTTCGTTCTTTTTCAGTTCGCGCAGGGTTACGGCCATGGCCCAGAATTAGCGCGCGTAACCATTGCACGCAAGCGCGGCTTTGTACTATATAGAGGCATGCGAAAAATACCCCATAGGATGGCGCTTGTCGCCGCTGCCTTCTCGGCCCTGCTGCTTGTTTCCGCTTGCGGTGATAGCGACGAGGACGAAGAAATCGTCCAAAGCGAAGAGGTGGACGTGCTATATAACAAAGCGCTGGCGACCTTTGCCGAGCAGAAATTCAAAGAGGCTGTCGGGCAATTCGAAGAGGTCGAGCGCCAGCATCCTTACTCCGAATGGGCTACGCGCGGGCAGGTCATGGCGGCTTATTCAGCTTACCGCGCGGGCGAGTTCGACGATTCCATCGCCATCCTCGACCGATTTGTGAAGCTGCATCCGACGCATGCCTCGACACCCTACGCCTATTATATGAAGGCGCTATGCTACTACACGCAAATCAACGATGTCGGGCGCGACCAGAAAGTCACCGAGGCGGCGCGCGAGGCGTTGCGCGAGGTTATGGCGCGCTATCCTGAGTCGGATTACGCGCAGGACGCCAAGTTAAAACTTGATCTCACCGAGGATCACCTTGCGGGCAAAGAAATGGAAATCGGTCGCTATTACCTCAACCATTCGGATTATGTAGCCAGCATTAATCGCTTCAAATACGTGATCGACCACTACCAGACAACGAGCCATACGGCGGAAGCGTTGCACCGGCTGGTCGAATCGTATCTCAGGCTCGGCGTGTTGCCCGAAGCCAAGAAATACGCGGCGGTGCTGGGCTACAATTTCCCCGGCTCCGATTGGTATAAATACAGTTACGCGATGATGCAGGGCAAATTAAGCCCGGAAGAGAAAAAGAGTTTTTTACGGTTTTTTTAAGGGTGCATGATGCTGAGCCAGCTATCCATCCGCAATCTGCTGCTGCTTAAAAGCTGCGATATCGAATTCGCAGCGGGGCTCAACGTGCTTACCGGTGAAACGGGGGCAGGAAAATCCATTCTACTCGATGCGCTGGGGTTGGTACTCGGTGAACGTTCGGACGCAACCCTCGTGCGGGCGGGTGAAACGCAGGCGTCGGTGACGGCGGAATTCACCGTTTATGGCGATGCGTTACGCGAGGTTCTAAACGAACTGGAATTACCGCCAGGTGAAACATTGCTTCTGCGCCGCGTGTTGAATGCCGACGGCAAAAGCCGCGCATTCGTTAACGACGCGCCAGTAACGGTGGCGGGGTTGAAACGTATCGGCGAGTTACTGGTCGAGCGTCACGGGCAGCATGACCAGCGCGGGTTACTTGATAGCAAAACCCATCGTGCGCTGCTGGATACCTATGCGGAGCATGATGCGCTGCTCAAGAAAACCTCTGCTGCGTTTGTCGCGTGGAAGGAAGCGGTTGCGGCGATGAACGCCTTGAAACAGACAATGAGCAGCGCAGGTGCCGAGCAGGATTGGCTGCGGATGACGGTGACTGAGCTCGAAAAACTTAGTCCCGAGGAGGGCGAGGAAACGGTGCTCATCGCGCGCCGTCAAACCGCGCAGACGGTGCGTAAATCGATTGAACAACTCGGCCAGTCGCTGGAATTGTTGATGGCGGGCGGCGGCATCGCACCCAAGCTTCGGCAGGCAACCAAATTACTGCGCAAGGCGAACGATGAGTCGCTCTCCACTATTTCAGCGGCGCTGGAGCGCGCGGAGCTGGAGGTAGAGGAGGCCAGCGTGGCGCTGGAGAAACTCGTCGAGCAGGCGAATCTCGACCCCGAAGCGGAAGAAAAAGCCGAAGACCGGTTGCACGCGTTGCGCGATGCTTCGCGCAAATACCGCGTGCCGGTGGATGGGTTGCAGGTGTTGCTCACGGAATCGCAGGCGAAGCTGCGCCAGCTTGCCAATTTCGATGCGGCGGAGAAAGCGGTGCAGGCGGCGCTTGAAGCGACG